>JAGWTL010000018.1 GCA_028869035.1 Burkholderiales bacterium
GGCAAGCTCACGGGCGGCCTGGCCGCCATGGCCAAGATGCGCAAGGTCACCATCGTGCGCGGTTACGGCGCCTTTGTCGGCCCCAACCATGTGGAAGTGGAGGAGACCACCGGCACGGCGCAGGACAAGAGCGGCAAGAAACAGGTCATCGCCTTCAAGAGCGCCATCATCGCGGCCGGCTCGCAGGCCGTGCGCCTGCCCTTCATGCCGGACGATCCCCGCGTAGTGGACAGCACCGGTGCGCTGGCGCTCAAGGAAGTGCCCAAGCGCATGCTCATCCTGGGTGGCGGCATCATCGGCCTGGAGATGGGCACGGTCTACAGCACCCTGGGCGCGCGTCTGGACGTGGTCGAGATGCTGGACGGCCTGATGCAGGGCGCCGACCGCGACCTGGTCAAGGTCTGGCAGAAGATGAACGCACCGCGTTTCGACAACATCATGCTCAAGACCAAGACGGTGGGCGCCAAGGCCACGCCCAAGGGCATCGAGGTGACGTTCGAAAGTGCCGAGCCGGGTGGCACGGCCCCGCCGCCGCAGACCTACGACCTGGTGCTGCAGGCCGTGGGCCGCAGCCCCAACGGCAAGAAGATCGCCGCGGACAAGGCCGGCGTCAGTGTGACGGACCGCGGTTTCATCAACGTCGACATCCAGATGCGCACCAACGTGCCGCACATCTTCGCCATCGGCGACATCGTGGGCCAGCCCATGCTGGCGCACAAGGCGGTGCACGAGGGGCATGTGGCGGCGGAAGTCATCGCCGGTGAACTGCAGGGAAACCAGGAGCTGGCATCAAGCGCCTTCAATGCCCGCGTGATTCCCAGCGTGGCCTACACCGACCCCGAAGTGGCCTGGGTGGGCCTGACCGAGGACCAGGCCAAGGCCCAGGGTGTCAAGGTCAAGAAGGGTCTGTTCCCGTGGACGGCTTCGGGCCGCGCCATCGCCAACGGCCGCGATGAGGGCTTCACCAAGCTGCTGTTCGACGACAGCCCGGAAGCCCATGGCCACGGCAAGATCCTGGGCGGCGGCATCGTGGGCACGCACGCGGGTGACATGGTCGGCGAGATCGCGCTGGCCATCGAGATGGGGGCCGACGCCGTAGACATCGGCAAGACCATCCATCCGCATCCCACGCTGGGTGAAAGCATCGGCATGGCGGCGGAGGTGGCGCACGGTAGTTGCACCGATGTACCGCCGGCTCGCCGCTAAGTTTTTCTAGCTGACCCATCCTGAACGGTTGAGATTTTCATAGGCCATGACGAGTGCCTCGCATCCGTTCGCCCTGAGCCTGTCGAAGGGCTTCGACAGGCTCAGCCTGAACGGCAAGGTGTCATGCGTGACAGTCTCCAAGAGACTGGGCTGGATGTCTTGGCACAATGGTGCTAGATTCAGCCTGAGGCAGGAAACACCCTGTTTCCGGGATAAGCCGATACTGGAGCGAGATCGTGATGAAAAAAGTAGGATGGCTGTGTTCCCTGCTGCTTGTGCTGGCCATGCCGGCCGTGCACGCCGAGGAAGAGCGCTTCGTGGACAAGGCCGCGCGCACCACCAAGAAAGGCGGCGAGGCGGCGGAGCAAGGCATCCAGAAAGGCGCCTCGGCCACCAACAAGGCCGTGGGCAAGGCCTTCGATGTCGTGAACGACAAGGTGTTCAAGCCTGCCGACCGCTGGATCCAGGACAAGGCGGCGGGCAAGAAAAGCGGGGCAGAGAAGTCCGCGGACAAGTGAGCCGCTTCACACGACCCCGGCAATGACCCTGAAGGCGTTGCGCCTGCAGCGGTTTATTTTTTCCCGTAGATGAAGTCGATGATGACGGCGTGGAAACGCTCAGGCTGCTCCAGGTGCGGCACATGGCCCACGCCGTTGAACTCCTTGAGCACGGATCCCGGGATGCGCTGCTGTGCGGCGCGGCCCATCACAGGGAAATTGCCCATGGGCTTGACCACTTCGGGCGGCGCGAAACGGCGGCCGAAGACCGTGCGGTCGTTCTGGCCGATGATCAGCAGCGTGGGCACCTTGAGCTGGGGCAGTTCGTTGATGATCGGGCCTTCGTAGATCATCTGGTAGGTCAGGGCCGATACCAGGGCGAAGTGCGGGTAGTCCCCGCTGAACTGCACACGGGCGAACTGCTCGACGTAGCGCTCGTACTCGGGTTTCCAGACCGTGAAGTAGCCCTTGACGAAGTTGCGGTAGCTGGCCGGTGTCTGCGCCATTTCCAGCTTCACGAGGTTGGAGATCTGTTGGGGCGGGATGCTGGCCCCATAGTCTTCCAGGCCCAGCGGGTTTTCCAGCACGAGGGCGATCACGCGTTCCGGATAACGGCGCGCGAAATGCACACCGAGCATGCCGCCCATGCTGTTGGCGATGACCGTGACCCGGTTGATCCGGAGGTGATCCAGCAGCCGCACCGTGTTCTCGGCCAGCATGCCGAAGGTGTAGCGCATCTCGGGCTTGGACGACTTGCCGAAGCCGATCTGGTCCGGCGCGATCACGCGGTAGCCGTAGCCCGACATGACGCGCATGGTGTTGGCCCAGTAATCAGCGCTGAAATTCTTGCCGTGCAGGAGCAGCAGGGTCTGGCCGTTGGGGTGCTCCGGTTTCACGTCCATGTAGGCCATCCGCACCGGCCGGCCTTCCATCTCGAATTGCAGCATCTGCACCGGGTAGGGGTAGGCCCAGTTTTCCAAGGCCGTGCCCAACGGCTCTGCACCGGCGTAGCTGGGGCTGCTGTCCTGGGCCCGGGCCCAGAGGCAACTGCCAGCCAGCAGCAGGACCGCTGTCTGGCGCAGGAATCGGTGCAGGGCAGGAGGAATCATTTCGCCTCGTTGATCATCAGGGTGGTTTTCTCGTCGACTTCCCGGGCCACCTGGCTCAGGGCCGGGTCCCGGGAGAGCATGGCCAGCATGTCGGTGGGCTTGATCATGCCGATCTTCGTCTTGCCTTTTTCAGTGTAGACGGAAATGCGGCAGGGCAAGGCCATGTTCATCTGCATGTCGCTGGCCAGCACCTTGGCCGCCTGGGCCGGGTTGCAGACCTCGAAGACGCGGCAGCTCTCGGTGAAGCTCAGGCCCTTGCTGCGCAGGGTGTTGCCGATGTCGTGGACGTGCAGCACGCCGAAGCCGTGGCGTTTGACGGCGGCGTCCAGATCGGTGGCGGCCTGTTCGAAGGATTTGGCGGTGTCGACGGTGTAGAACATGGTGATTCCTCTTGAAGTCTGGCTGGAACGCGGCATTGTGCCGCATTCCCCCCGAGGTATGTGGAAGGCGGCAGCACGCGCCGCCCGGTCTTTTCAGTAGCCGGTGTCGCGCGGTCCCGCCGCGGTGGAGGACTGAACGACACGGCGGGCGCCGTCAAAACGCCGGTTCCAGTAGTTCACGCGCATGTCCTCGATGCGCACCACCGCGCCGGACTTGGGCGAATGGATGAAGCGGTGATCACCGACATAGATCCCGACGTGGCTGTGGGTCGGACCCAGGGTGTTGAAGAAGACCAGGTCACCCGGCTGCAGATCCGCGCGGGTGATGGCCTGCGTCGCGGCGGCCTGCTCGGCGGCGCGGCGCGGCAGTTGCAGCCCGAAATTCTGCTCATAGAGTGCGTGCACAAAACCGCTGCAGTCAAAGCCGGAGCCGTAGTTGTTGCCACCGCGCTGGTAAGCCACGCCCAGGGCGCCCATGGCGGCCACCACCAGGCCGGACATATGCTGCGTCCCGTCTTCGGCGGAGGCCTGGGTCCGGCTGTCGCTCGGCAGCGTGGCCGGTGGCTGGAGCCGGGCCGCTGCTGCGCTGGCGGGCTGCTCCACCAGCCCGCGGGCACTGAGAAAACGGTCCAGGTCGTCGCCCGCGTCGTTGGCACCCGCGCGCGCGCAGGCGAGCAGGCTCAGCAGGAGGGCAACACAAGCGTGACGCATGCGGTTAGCATAGGGCGGTGCGCTTGCCCCTGTCAATTAAAGCTTTTTCGTGATAAACACGATAAGTAATTGATTTTAAATAAATTATTGCCAAGTAGACCGACCCATGTTCAAAGCTCTCGTGTTGGACAATGCCAACGGATTCCAGGCCTCGCTGGAGCATGTCGATGAGACGCACCTGCCCGCTGGCGACGTCACGGTGGCCCTGCAGTACTCCACGCTCAATTACAAGGACGGCCTGGCCATCTGCAACAAAGGCCCGGTGGTGCGCCATTGGCCCATGGTGGCCGGCATCGACGGCGCCGGCACGGTGCTGGAATCCAGCCACCCTGCCTGGAGGGCGGGTGATGCCTTTGTGCACAACGGCTGGGGCGTGGGCGAGACCCATTGGGGCTGCCTGGCCGGTAAGGCGCGGCTCAAGGGGGACTGGCTGGTCAGGCTGCCGGCGGCCTTCACGCCGCGCCAGGCCATGGCCATCGGCACGGCCGGCTACACCGCCATGCTCTGCGTGCTCGCGCTGGAAGACCACGGCGTGTTGCCCGCTGCCGGCGAGGTGCTGGTGACGGGCGCCACCGGGGGGGTGGGCAGTGTGGCCGTGGCCCTGCTGGGCAGGCTCGGCTACCGGGTTGTGGCCGCCACCGGCAAGGCGGCCGAAGCGGATTACCTGATGGCGCTGGGGGCCAGCGCCATCATCGACCGCGCCGAGTTGAGCGCTGCCGGCAAGCCCTTCCAGAAAGAGCGCTGGGCCGCGGTGGTCGATGCCGTGGGCTCGCACACCCTGGCCAACGCGCTGGCGCAGACGCGTTACGGCGGCGTGGTGACGGCCTGCGGCCTGGCCCAGGGCATGGACCTGCCCACCACGGTGATGCCCTTCATCCTGCGCGGCGTCACGCTGGTGGGCATCGATTCCGTGATGGCTCCCCTGGTGAAGCGTCAGCGTGCCTGGGATCGCCTGGCGCGCGATCTCGATCCGGCCCTGCTGGAGCGCATGGTCGAGGAGGTGCCGTTGGAAGGCGCCATTGCCAAGGCCCGGCAGCTCATGGCCGGCCAGGTGCGCGGCCGCGTGGTGGTCCGGATCGCCTGAAGGAAACAGGATGCTGCTCGAACTCGAAGACTCCCAACTGCTGCTGGTCGATTACCAGGGCAAGCTCATGCCCGTCATCCACGAAGGCCCAGGCGTGCTGGCCAATGCCCGCCGTCTCGCGCAGATGGCGCGCCTGTTCAAGCTGCCGACCTTCGCCACCGAAGAAAACCCGGCCAGCCTGGGTGCGACCGTGCCGGAGTTGCAGGCCCTGATCGCGCAAGCCGGCGGCAAGACCTTTGCCAAGATGAGCTTCAGCGCGGTGGCCGACGGCCTGGCCGAGCTGCTGCGTCCGCCGGCGCGTGCCCCGCAGGGCAATGCGCGCAGCCTGCCCAAGCATTTGCAGAAATCCGCCCAACCTGCGTCCGAGCGCAACACCATCGTCATCGCGGGTTGCGAGGCCCATGTCTGCCTGCTGCAGACGGCGCTGGATCTGCTCGACGACGAGTTCGAGGTCTGGGTCGTGACGGACGCCTGCGGTTCGCGTACGGAACGCAACCGCGATGCGGCCTTCGACCGCCTGGCCGGCGCCGGGGCCGAGCTGGTGACGACCGAGATGGTGGCCTTCGAGTGGCTGCGCTCGGCCGGGCACCCGGCTTTCGAGGATGTGCTCCAGGTGGTGAAGGCGGGCGCCTGATGCCCAGCGCTTGCAAAGGCGGATCATGAAGCGTGTTCTATCGACGGGTCTGTTCTTGCTGCTGGCTGGCACCGCCGCCGCGCAGACCACGCCCCTGACGGTGGCCAGTCCGGCCCCGACGGCCGATGGCCGCTACGTGGTCGATCCGCGCAGCAAGCTGGCCTGGCCCCGCTGCGTGGAGGGCATGGCCTGGAATGGCAAGACCTGCACCGGACAGCCGCGTGAGATGACGCATGGCGAAGCCGTGGCCCTGGCCACGGCCCGTTTCAAGGCCGAAGGCGTGGCCTGGCGCTTGCCGCGCCTGACGGAATTGCGACGCTGGGCCGCCAGTGAGCAGGGCCGGGCGCTGTTTCCCGCCGCGCCGCAGGACTGGTACTGGACCAGCACCTCGCGGATCGACACGACGCAGGCCAATCCCTACCATTACGGCAACATTCAACAGGGCCGTGCCGGCACACAGGACCAGTTGGGCGTGCAGCAGGGCTGGGCCCTGCACATGGGCACCGGAGAAGCACGGGGCGATGTGGGCCGGCGTACCCCGCTGGTGGTCAGGCTGGTGCGCCCGCAGTTCTGAAGTAGCCGCAGCCGGATGTAAAAAAAAGCGCCCGTCGGGCGCTTTTTTCATTGGGGGCGGGTCGTTCAGGCCTTGCCGTGTTTGGCAATCAGGGCCCGGGCGGTGTCCAGCAGCTTCTTGCCGTCGAAACCGCGCTTGTCCATGTCGGCCACCCATTCTTTTTCTACCGCCGCCGAGCGTTTGACAAACTCCTGGGCTTCGGCCTGGTTCAGGGTGTAGATGGTGTTGCCACGCTCGACCGCTGACTTGCGGCCCGGAATGTCGCTTTCCTGCTGCTGCCTGCCCAGCCAGGCCGAGGTGGCCAGACCGGAGTTGTTGTCGATGACCTTCTTGAGGTCCGGCGCCAGTGACTCGTACTTGGCCTTGTTCATGGTCATCACGAAGGTCGTGGTGTAGAGGCCCGGGTGGCCGGCCGGGAACTCGGTGTGAAACTTGGTCAGCTCGTGCACCTTGACGGCCGGCACCACTTCCCAGGGGATCACGCAGCCGTCGATGGTGCCCTTGGACAGGGCGTCCGGGATCTGCGGCAGCGGCATGCCCACCGGCGTGGCGCCGACCGCCTGCAGCAGCTTGGTGACCTGGCGGGTCGGGCCGCGCATCTTCAGACCCCTGAGGTCGTCCGGGGTCTTGATCTGTTTGCTCTTGGTGTGGAACATGCCGGGGCCGTGCACGTGCAGGGCGATCGGGTGCGTGTCCTTGAACTCGTCCGCCGCGACGGTCTGCATGTATTCCCAGTAGGCCTTGGAGGTGGCCTCGGCGTTGTTGAGCATGAAGGGCAGTTCGAACACTTCGATGCGCGGGAAACGGCCGGCCGTGTTGCCAGGCAGCGTCCAGACCACGTCGACCACACCGTCGCGGGCCTGATCGTAAAGTTGCACCGGCGTGCCACCCAACTGCATGGCCGGGTAGGCCTCGAACTTGATGCGGCCCCCCGATTCTTTCTCGACCTTGTCCATCCAGGGCTTGTGCATGGTCAGCCAGACGGCCGACATGGGCGCCATGAAGGTGTGGAACTTGAGGGTCACGCTCTGCTGGGTCAGGCCCAGGGTCGGGACACCGAGCGCGGCAGCAGCTGCGGTGGATTTAAGCAGGGAACGGCGCTGGATCATGGTGGGCTTCCTCGGTTTGTCAGGCGGACCTTAGCTGAAATTCGCAGGGGCAGGTGCTGGGGCTTTCCCTCAAACTCCGGACCAGGCTGCATCCAGCGTGTTGCCGAGTTCCAGCCAGCGCTCTTCGAGTTGATCGAGTTCGTCCTGAAGCGCGCCCAGGCGCTTGCCGAGTTCATTGATCTCGTCGATGCCGGGTTCACCGGAGAGCCGTTCTTCCAGCGCGGCTTTTTCCTGGCCCAGTTCGGCCATGCGGGCCTCGCACAGTTCCAGTTCCTTGCGCAGCTGGCGGCTGCGGTTGTCCTCGCGCCGCGGGCGTACGGGCTCGGCGACAGCTGCCACCGGGGGCGGTGGTGCGCTGGCGGCAGCGGATGCAGCCGCATGGGCTTCCTTGAGGGCCTCGCGCTGGCGCTTGGCCTCGTCGAGCAGGTAACGCTGGTAATCGTCCAGGTCGCCATCGAAGGGGCTGATGCCACCGCGTGAGACCAGCCAGAACTCGTCGCAGACGGCGCGCAGCAGGGCGCGGTCGTGGCTGACCAGCATCACCGTGCCTTCGAATTCGTTGAGCGCCATGCCCAGGGCCTCGCGCGTGGCCAGGTCCAGGTGATTGGTGGGCTCGTCCAGCAGCAGCAGGTTGGGGCGCTGCCAGACCAGCATGCACAGCACCAGACGGGCCTTCTCGCCGCCGCTCATGGTGCCCACGGTCTGCTTGACCTGGTCCCCCGTGAAATTGAAGCTGCCCAGGAAGCTGCGCAGGTCCTGCTCGCGCGTGGCCTGGCCGCTGAGCGCGCCGCGGGCCGTGGTGTCCTTGACCAGGCGGATCATGTGCTCCAGCGGCGTGTCCGGCGGGCGCAGCACGTCGAGCTCCTGCTGGGCGAAATAACCGATGGACAGGCCCTTGCCCTCGATGATCTCTCCCGCCAGCGGGGCCAGGTCGCGCGCGATGGTCTTGACCACGGTGGACTTGCCCTGGCCGTTGGCGCCCAGGATGCCGATGCGCTGGCCGGCCAGGACCGACTTGCTGACGTTCTTCACGATCACCGTCGGTGGCGTGCCGGCCGGTGAGCCTTCGGGGGCCGGGTAGCCGAAGTCGATGCCCTGCATGGACAGCATGGGGTTGGGCAGGTTGGCCGGCTCCTTGAACTCGAAGGTGAACTCGGCCTCGGCCAGCAACGGGCCGATCTTTTCCATGCGGTCCAGCGCCTTGACCCGGCTCTGGGCCTGCTTGGCCTTGCTGGCCTGGGCCTTGAAGCGGTCGATGAACTTCTTCAGGTGGGCGATTTTCTCCTGCTGCTTGGCGTAGGACGCCTGCTGCAGTTCCATCTTCTCGGCCCGCATGTCCTCGAACTTGGTGTAGTTGCCGCCGTAGCGATTGAGCTTGGCGGTCTCGATGTGCACCGTCACGTTGGTCACGGCGTCCAGAAACTCGCGGTCGTGGCTGATGACCAGCATGGTGCCGGTGTAACGCTGCAGCCAGGCTTCCAGCCAGACCAGGGCGTCGAGGTCCAGGTGGTTGGTCGGTTCGTCCAGCAGCAGCAGATCGGAGGGGCACATCAGGGCGCGCGCCAGTTGCAGGCGCATACGCCAGCCGCCGGAGAAACTGTTGACGGGCTTGTCGAGCTCTGCGGTGCGAAAGCCCAGGCCCAGGATCAGCGCCTGTGCGCGGGCCGAAGCGTCATGGGCGCCGGCATCGTGCAGCTCCATATAGGCGTGCCCCATGCGCTCGCCGTCGTCGGTGGCTTCGGCGGCCAGGACCTCGGCTTGCGCGGCGGCCAGGCGCGTGTCGCCGGCGATCACGAAGTCGGTGGCGCTCTCGGCCGTCTCGGGCATGTCCTGGGCCACCTGGGCCAGGCGCCACTGGGCCGGGATGCTGCAGTCGCCGCTGTCCTCGTGCAGGGTGCCGTTGAGCAGGGCGAACAGGGTGGACTTGCCGGCGCCGTTACGTCCCACCAGGCCGACCTTCTCACCAGGATTGACGGTGACGGAGGCAGCATCGAGCAACACCCTGGCGCCGCGGCGCAGGGTGACATTTTTAAGAATAATCATTTGTTTTGTGCCGTCGCGCTATGAGGTGCGCGACGCATGAAAGGGGTGAAACGTGGAACGCCGTGGAACCGGCTTTGCCGGGCCACTGGCGTTGCCCCCTTGAGGGGCTGAGGGCTGCGGCTCCCAACCTGCCTGCGCAGGTTGGGACAGCTCCGAAGAGCCACGGCTTCAGGCTGTGGTTCCGGACGGCGAAAGCCGGCACAGGGGTGTTTCATCTGACCAGCGCTTCGCGCGTTATCAGCAGGACTTGTTCGTCGCCTGCACTTGTTTCCAGCCAGGCAGCTTCCAGGCGCGGGAAAGCCGCCTCGAAGTGCTCGCGCTCGTTGCCGATCTCCAGGACCAGCACGGCGTGTTCGCTCATCTGCGCCGGGGCCTCGGCCAGCAGGCGGCGGATGAAATCCATGCCATCGCTGCCACCGGCCAGGGCCAGTTCGGGCTCGGCGCGGTACTCGGCGGGCAGGGCGGCCATGCTCTGCGCATTCACGTAAGGCGGGTTGCACAGGATCAGGTCGTAAGGGCCCTGCACCTGGGCCAGCCCGTCGGACCGCAGCAGGGTGATGCGGTCCTGCAGCGCGTGTTTGTCGACGTTGATGCGGGCCACGGCCAGGGCGTCGTCCGAGAGGTCGGCAGCGTCCACCGTGACGTCGGGCCAGGCCAGGGCGGCCAGCACGGCCAGGCTGCCGTTGCCGGTGCACAGGTCCAGCACGCGTTGCGTGTGCAGGCCCAGCCAGGCATCGATGTTGCCGTTGGCCAGCAGTTCGGCGATGAAGCTGCGCGGCACGATGGTGCGTTCGTCCACATAAAAGGGCACACCCTGCAGCCAGGCCTCGCGGGTCAGGTAGGCCGCAGGCTTGCGCGTGCTGATGCGTTCTTGCAGCAGGGCGGCGACCTTGGCCTGCTCTTCAGGTCTGACCGGATGATCCGCCACCGCGTCGAGCTCATCGAGCGGCAGGCCCAGCTGCCAGAGCACCAGCCAGGCGGCCTCGTCAAAGGCATTGCTGGTGCCGTGACCGTAGGCCACGCCGGCGGCGGTGAGCTGCTTTGCGCCGGCCTCGATCAGTTCGATCACGGTCGGCAATGTCATGCTGGCAGGGCTCATTGCGCCAGCTTTTCCAGCACACGCCGGTAGATGTTCTTCAGCGGCTCGATGTCGGCCACCGGAACATGCTCGTCGATCTTGTGGATGGTGGCGTTGGTCGGACCGAGTTCGATGACCTGCGGGCAGATCTGGGCGATGAAACGGCCGTCGCTGGTGCCGCCGCTGGTGGAGAGCTCGGTTTCGATGCCGGTTTCGGCGCGGATGGCCTCGCGCACCGCGTTGACCAGGGTGCCCGGGGTGGTCAGGAAGGGCAGACCGCCGATGGTCCAGGTGAGGTCGTACTCCAACTCGTGTTTGTTCAGTACGGCAGTGAGTCGCTGCTGCAGGCTTTGCGGCGCGGACTCGGTGCAGAAGCGGAAGTTGAAGTCCACCACCACGGTGCCGGGGATGACGTTGCTGGCGCCGGTGCCGCCATGGATATTGCTGACCTGCCAGGTCGTGGGCGGGAAGAAATCGTTGCCCCGGTCCCATTCGATGGCGGTCAGCTCGGCCAGCACCGGGGCGAACTGGTGGATGGGGTTGCGGGCCAGGTGCGGGTAGGCAATGTGGCCCTGCACGCCCTTGACCGTGAGCTTGCCGCTCATGGTGCCTCGGCGGCCGTTCTTGATCATGTCGCCGGTGCGCTGCACCGAGGTGGGCTCGCCGACGATGCAGTAGTCCAGCTTCTCGCCGCGCGCCTTCAGTGCTTCGCAGACCTTGACCGTGCCGTCCACGGCCGGGCCTTCCTCGTCGCTGGTCAGCAGCAGGGCGATGTTGAGCGGGGCCTGGGGCTGGGTGGCGAGGAACTCCTCCACGGCGACCACAAAGGCGGCGATCGAGGCCTTCATGTCGCTGCTGCCGCGGCCGTAGAGCATGCCGCCACGGTGCGTGGGTGTGAAGGGGTCCTGGCTCCACTGCGCCACCGGGCCGGTGGGGACCACGTCGGTGTGGCCGGCAAAGACCAGGAGCGGGGCACCGGCCTGGGCCACGCGTTTGGCCCACAGGTTGCTGACGCGGAAGTCGGCCGGGCCGCTGACGATGGTCTCGCAGACAAAACCCAGCGGCTGCAGGCGTTCGGCCAGCAGGGCCTGGCAGCCGGCGTCATCGGGTGTGACGGAGGGGCGTGCGATCAGCTGTTCGGTTAGCGCGAGTGCGGCAGTCATGGGGATGTTGGATGTTGAGGCTGGTTTTGCCGCCGGGCCGTCCCAAGGCAAAACGCGGCCCCCCCGGGGGGCAGGGAGTCACACGCAGTGGACGACCGTGGGGGCCACATCAGTGCTTCACGTCCAGCGTGATCTCGGTGAAGGACGGCTCGTCATCCCCATGCTCATCAACGGCCTGGGCCTGGGCCGGCTTCTGGAAGTCATTTTGCAGACGCCACATGAGGTTGGTGGGCGAGTCGGAGTTGGCCAGGCCTTCCTTGCGGTCGACCACGCCGTCGGTGATGAGGCGGGCGATGTCCTGTTCGAAGTTCTGCGAGCCTTCGGCCATGGCTTTTTCCATGGCCTCCTTGATGCTGGAGAAGTCGCCCTTCTCGATCAGGTCCGAGATCAGCTTGGTGTTGAGCATGATTTCCACCGCCGGCGTGCGGCTGCCCGTCGTGGTGCGCAGCAGGCGCTGCGAGACGATGGCCTTGAGCGCACTGGAGAGGTCACCCAGCATGGTCTGGCGCACTTCCACCGGGTAGAAGCTCAGGATCCGGTTCAGGGCCTGGTAGCTGTTGTTGGCGTGCATGGTGGCCAGGCAGAGGTGGCCCGACTGGGCGTAGGCGATGGCGGCCGACATGGTCTCGCGGTCGCGGATTTCACCGATCATGATCACATCGGGCGCCTGGCGCAGCGCGTTCTGCAGGGCCGTGCCCAGGTTCTTGGTGTCGGCGCCGATCTCGCGCTGGTTGACCACGGAACGCTTGTTCTTGAACAGGTATTCGATCGGGTCCTCGATGGTCAGGATGTGGCCCGAGGCGTTCTCGTTGCGGTAGTCGATCATGGCCGCCAGCGTGGTGCTCTTGCCCATGCCGGTGGCGCCCACCATCAGGATCAGGCCGCGCTTTTCCATGATGAGGTCGCCCAGGATGGGCGGCAGCGAGAGCGAACCCAGGGAGGGGATCTCGCCCGAGACGAAACGGATCACGGCCGCCACCGTACCGCGCTGGCGCATGGCGCTCAGACGGAAGCGCCCGACGCCCTGCAGCGGGAAGCCCATATTGAGTTCGCTGTAGGCGTCGAGCTCGGCCAGGCGTTCTTCGGGGATGATTTCGGCCAGCAGGTTGCGCGGCGCATCGGCCGGCAGGGCCTGGTTGTTGATGGGCACGCACTGGCCGTTGATGCGGATGAGCGCCGGCGAGTGGGCCGAAAGATAGATGTCCGAGGCTTTTTTCTCGGACATCAATCGCAGGATCCGTTCCATCGTGCCCATCGTGCTCATTTTCTTTCTCCGATACTGGTAAGCCTCGTCATGGAAACCGGGTCGCCGCCGGGCCGCCCCAAGGCGACCACGGTCCCCTCGGGGCTGAGGCCCGCGGCTCCGAGCCTGCCTGCGCAGGCTGGGACCGGACGAAGAGCCGTCGCGTCTTGCGACGGCACGTTCAGCGCAGCGCACGAAGGGGCAAGCGTGGGGGCCATGTGATGATCAGTCGCGCAGCAGGTCGTTCAGGCTGGTCTTGGAGCGGGTCTGCGCGTCCACGCGCTTGACGATCACGGCGCAATACAGGCTGTACTTGCCGTCGGCGCTGGGCAGGTTGCCCGAAACCACCACCGAGCCGGCCGGCACGCGGCCGTAATGGACTTCGCCGGTGGCGCGGTCATAGATCTTGGTGCTCTGGCCGATGTACACGCCCATGGAGATGACCGAGTTCTCCTCGACCACCACGCCTTCGACGATCTCGGAACGCGCGCCGATGAAGCAGTTGTCCTCGATGATGGTCGGGCCGGCCTGCACGGGCTCGAGCACACCGCCGATGCCGACGCCCCCCGAGAGGTGCACGTTCTTGCCGATCTGGGCGCAGGAACCCACCGTGGCCCACGTGTCCACCATGGTGTTCTCGTCGACATAGGCGCCGATGTTCACGTAGCTGGGCATCAGGATGGCGCCCTTGGCAATAAAGCTGCCGCGGCGGGCCACGGCCGGTGGCACCACCCGCACGCCGGTGGCAGCCATCTCTTCAGCAGTCAGGTGGGCAAACTTGGTCTGAACCTTGTCATAGAAGCCCAGGTCGCCGGCCTTGATGACTTCGTTGTCCTTGAGGCGGAAGGACAGCAGCACGGCCTTCTTGATCCACTGGTGCACGGTCCATTTGCCGACGGACTCGCGCGTGGCCACGCGCAGGCGGCCCTTGTTCAGTTCGGAGATGACGTGTTCGACGGCTTCGATCACTTCCTTGGGCGCGGACTTGACGGAGATGTTGGCGCGGTTGTCCCAGGCGGCTTCGATGGTCTGTTGCAGTTGTTGGCTCATGTGATGACTCGGGGTTTCAATTTCTGGATTGGATGAACTGGACGATGCGCTCGGCCGCCTCCGCGCATTCGGCGGTTTCGGCCACCAGCGCCATGCGCACGCGCCCGGCGCCGGGGTTGAAACCGCGGGCCTCGCGCGCCAGATAGCTGCCGGGCAGAACAGTGACATTGTAAAGAGCGTAGAGATCGCGTGCGAAATCGGTGTCGCTGCCCTTCACGCCGGCCCACAGGTAGAAGGCGGCATCGGGCAGGGCCACGTCCAGCACGGCGCTGAGCATGGGGGTGACCTGGGCGAATTTCTGCCGGTAGAGGTTGCGGTTCTCGATGACGTGCGTCTCGTCGTTCCAGGCCGCGATGCTGGCGGCCTGCACCACATGGCTCATGGCGCTGCCGTGGTAGGTGCGGTAGAGCAGGAAAGCCTTCATGACGTTGACGTCCCCGGCCACGAAACCGCTGCGCATGCCCGGCACATTGCTGCGCTTGGACAGGCTGGTCAGGGCGATCAGGTTCCTGAAGTCCTTGCGGCCGAGGCGGGCGGCGGCTTCCAGTCCGCCCAGGGGCGGCTCGTCGCGGAAGTAGATCTCGCTGTAGCACTCGTCCGAGGCGATGATGAAGCCGTAACGGTCGCTGAGCTCGAAGAGCTTTTCCCATTCGTCCAGCGGCATCACGGCCCCGGTCGGGTTGCCGGGCGAGCAGGCGAAGATCAGCTGGGTGCGGGCCCAGACCTCGGCGGGCACGCTGTCCCAGTCCACGGCGAAATTGCGTGCCGGGTCGCTGGGCACGTAATAGGCATCGGCGCCGGCCAGCAACGCAGCGCCTTCATAGATTTGATAAAACGGGTTGGGGCAGAGCACGAACGGGCCAGCCCCTTCTGCGCCGGTACGGGCGCCGGGTTTGCTGCCGTCCACCACGGTCTGCGTGAGCGCGAACAGGGCCTCGCGTGTGCCGTTGACCGGCAGCACCTGCGTGGCGGGGTCCACGCTGACACCGTAACGGCGCTGCAGCCAGCCGGCCGCGGCCTGCCTCAGCGCCGGTTCACCGGCCGTGGCCGGGTAGCCGGTCAGGCCGGTGTCCAGGGCCTCGGTCAGCGCGCGTTTGATGAAGTCGGGGGTGGGGTGCTTGGGTTCGCCGATGCCCAGGCTGATGGGACGGTAGGCGGGGTTGGGGGTGATGCCGGAAAAAAGCTGTCGCAGCCGCTCGAAAGGGTAGGGCTGCAATCGTTGGAGCAGGGGGTTCATGCGGCGAATTATCCCGGAACTCCCCGGCAACACCGGCGCCGGGCGCCGCAGGGCGGCGCCCAGATGCCTTCCGCGTCAGTGTTTTTTCGGTGCGCCCAGGAATTTCTGCGCCAGCAGGTCGATGGACAGTACCAGGGTGATGCCGACGGCCATGACCAGTACCACCTGGGGCAGGTCGGTGGACACGATCACCCCGAAGCCGCGGGGCAGGCTCTGGCGGTCTGCCGTGGTGCAGACGAAATCAGCTGCCGCCATGCCGGTGTAGTGCATGGCATTGACCGCAGCAGCCATGATCACGGCCGCCAGCACGCGCAGCGCCAGGGGCTTGGTGTTGAAGGCCAGCCAGAGGGCGGCCGTGGCCGCAACGACGGCGATCAGGACGGAGGCCAGCACCAGGACGAAGGACCAGCTGATGTAGCCGCCGAAGCGCATGCCGTACATGCCCAGGTAATGCATCACGGCCACGCCCAGACCGAGCGAGGCGCCGCCCGTCAGCAGACGGCCACGGTTGGACGGGTCGCGTGCGACATAACTCAGGCCAAAACCGGTGGCGAGGCAGACCAGCAGCAGGGAGGTGATCGTCTCGGTCATGGCGTAACCCACGCGCAGGTCCATTTTCAGGGCGCTCATGCCGATGAAGTGCATGGTCCACACACCTATGCCGCCCAGGGCCAGCGTGGAGGCCAGCAGATCGAAGCTGTTGATCTTGCCACTGGGGGCGATGATGCGTCGGGCGGCCGTCAGGGCGACGAAGGAACCAGCGAAAGCGATCAGGAAGGAAAGGAAGACGTAAGTGCTGTCGTAGCTGGAAACGACTTCAGGATTCATGGGTTTGCTCCAAATAGCGGAGCGCCATGCTAATGAGTTTGCTGTGGTTGCGCTTGGTCGCGGAAGATTTCCCCATCATTCCATGGAGAAGTACACCGCTTTGCAGGCTCAGCCCTGCGGGGTCGTGGTCAGGTAATGCAGGACCAGCTTGTCCTGCTGGCTCAGGCCGTGGAAGGCCATGCCGGTGAAGTGAATTTCGCCGCTCACGGCCCGGTGGCTGTGGCAGACCGAGGCCTTGAGCGCGAGGGTGCTGGACTCGCCTTCGACCATGCAATGGATGCCGAGGGCGATGACCTTGCCCACGGCGGCGATCTGCACCGGGGTGCTGATCATGGCGCCTTGCAGGCTGATGTCCAGCAACTGGCCGGCCTGACTCAGCTCGCCGACCTGTGCCGTGACGGGCCAGCCGGTCTTGGTGCGCAGGGACTGGCGCACCCGGCGCGCATCGACCTGGGTCGGGTAGGCCAGCAGGGCGTAGACAAAGGGTTTCTCGTAGGTCTGCAGGACCTTGCTGATGAAGGAGAACTCGTGCTGGCCGGTGAAACCGCGCACGATGCAGACGTCACCCTCGGTCAGGCCGGTGTCCTCACCCTCGGGGCCCTGCGGGCCGACCATGACACCGCGGTTTTCGATGGCGCCGAAGAGCTGGCCTTCCTTCTTGCTGGCCCCTTCCACCAGGCGGCGCACCTGCAGCGCGATGCCAGGCCGCAGGCCGAGCTCCTTGAGGGAAATTTGCTGCACATGGTTCTGTGGCGTTTCGCTGGCGGCCTGATTCATGGTGGATGGACTTCTATGAGGAGCAGGTCAAAACCGGTGAATCTACACGGTCCGTCCGCTGACCGCCATGACGCGGGGCATGGCAATGCATATGAATGCAACGTCCCGGGTTTTCCCGTAGCACAAATCCCACGGGAGCGCGCGCTTTTCGTGCGGGCCGGGACGGTATGATTTCAGGCTGTTCCCCGCCCTCAGACTGTTCTCACCGTGCGTCTCACCTCCATCAAGCTTTCCGGGTTCAAGTCCTTCGCCGAACCGACCAACTTCATGCTGCCCGGGCAGCTGGTGGGCGTGGTCGGCCCCAACGGCTGCGGCAAGTCCAACATCATGGACGCCGTGCGCTGGGTGCTGGGCGAGAGCCGTGCCAGCGAGCTGCGCGGCGAGTCCATGCAGGATGTGATCTTCAACGGCACCACCACACGCAAGCCGGCCAGCCGTTCCAGCGTGGAACTGGTCTTCGACAATGCCGACCACCGCGCCGGCGGCCCCTTCCGTGAGTATTCAGAGATCGCCGTCAAGCGCGTGTTGACGCGTGACGGCACCAGCAGCTACTACATCAACAACCAGCCCGTGCGCCGGCGTGACATCCAGGACGTGTTCCTGGGCACCGGTCTGGGTCCGCGCGCCTACGCCATCATCGGCCAGGGCACCATCAGCCGCATCATCGAATCCAAGCCGGAAGAACTGCGCCTCTTCCTGGAAGAGGCCGCCGGCGTTTCCAAGTACAAGGAGCGCCGTCGCGAGACCGAGAACCGCCTCTCCGACACGCGCGAAAACCTCACGCGGGTGGAAGACATCCTGCGTGAACTCAACGCCAACCTCGAGAAGCTCGAACGCCAGGCCGAGGTTGCGCAGAAGTACAACACCCTGCAGTCCGACGTCTCGCTCAAGCAGCAGCAGCTCTGGTTCCTCCGGCGCTCCGAGGCCGAGGCCGACCAGAGCAAGATCAAGCAGGAGGGCGAGAAGGCCGTCATCGAGCTCGAATCGCGCGTGGCCGACCTGCGCCACATCGAGGCCGATCTGGAGACCATCCGTCAGGCCCACTACGCGGCCGGCGACCAGGTCAACCAGGCCCAGGGCCTGCTCTACGAGGCCAGCACCGAAGTGGGGCGTCTGGAGGCCGAGATCCGTTTCGTGGTGGAAGGCCGCCAGCGCGTCGAAGAGCGCCTCATCACCCTGAAGGAGCAGACCGCCCAGTGGGCCACGCGCAAGCAGGACGCCCAGGCCGAGGTCGAAAGCCTGGCCGAGCTGGCCCTGGTGGGCGAGGAGAAGACCACCGAGCTGGCCGCCCAGCTGGAAGAGCAGGCCCAGGCCCTGCCGGACATGGAAGAGGCCCTGCGCCAGGCCCAGAGCCGCGCCAACGAACAGCGTGGCAGCGTGACCCAGGTGCAGCAGCAGATCCAGGTGCTGGCCGCCGAGCAGCGCAGCATCGAGGAACAATCCCGCCAGCTGAACCAGCGCCGCGAGCGCCTGGACACCGACCGCAAGGCCCTGGCCGCCCCTGACGAGGCGCGCCTGCAGAGCCTGCAGGCCCAGCTGGCCCAGGCCAGCGAAACCGCCAGTGTGGCCGACGCCCGCCTGCATGAGTTGCAGGACAGCGTGCCGCAGCTCGACGAGGCACGCCGCACCCAGCAGGACACGGTCAACACCGAATCGGCCCGCCAGGCCGACCTGTCGGCGCGCATGGAGGCGCTCAAGGCCCTGCAGGAGAAGGTCAAGACCGACGGCAAGCTGCAGCCCTGGCTGGCCAAACACGGCCTGGCCGACCTGCAGGCCTTGTGGACCAAACTGCACATCGAGCAGGGCTGGGAAAGTGCCCTGGAAGCCGCCTTGCGCGAGCGCATGGGCGCACTGGAGGTCAGCCGCATCGACATGGTCAAGGCCTTCGGCAACGACGCGCCGCCGGCCAAGCTGGCCTTCTACAGCGCCCCCTCGGCTGCCGCGCCTGAAAAAGCCGCTGGCCTGCCGCGCCTGGCCGATCTGCTGCGTGTGAACGACGCTGGCCTCAAGGCCGTGCTGGTGGACTGGCTGCAAGGCTGCCATGTGGCGCAGAGCTTCGAGGAAGCCCTGGCCCAGCGTGCGCAGCTGCAGCCGGGTGAAACCCTTTATGTGAAGAGCGGCCA
>JAGWTL010000289.1 GCA_028869035.1 Burkholderiales bacterium
CTGCACCTGTTCCGGCGCAGCTACTTCAACGCCCCGGGCAATATGCGCCGCTCCAATAGCGAACACCGTGCCATCTTCGAGGCCATCGCCAAGGGCGACGCCAAACGCGCCCGCACCCTGGCCGAACGCCACGTGCTCTCGGGCCGCGACCGGCTGCTGGCGCGGCTGGATCAGCCAGCCTGAAGTGCAACACCCCCTGAGCCGCTACGCGTCTCCCCCCTCTCTCGCCTTCGGCGGGAGGGGGGCGGCGCCGATGGCCCGGCAAAGCCGGTTCCATGGCACCCTTGGGTTGCGCTGCTTCATGGCATGCGTGTCGCGCTCAGGCGCAGTGGACAACTGAGATGCAAAACAGAAAAGTGGTGGTGATCGGTGGCGGCCCGGCCGGCCTGATGGCGGCCGAGGTGCTGGTGAACGCCGGTATGGCCGTGGACCTGTATGACGCCATGCCTTCGGTGGGCCGCAAGTTCCTGCTCGCCGGAAAGGGCGGCATGAACCTGACCCACTCTGAATCGGCCGACCGCTTTGCCGAGCGTTATGGTGCGCGGCGCATGCAGATCGAGGTGCTGCTGCGCGACTTCGGAGCGCCCGAACTGCGTACCTGGGCCCAGGGCCTGGGCATCGAGACCTTTGTCGGCAGTTCGGGTCGCATCTTCCCGAAAGACATGAAGGCCGCGCCGCTGTTGCGTGCCTGGCTGCAGCGCCTGCGCCACCCGGCGCATGGTGGCCCGGGTGTGCAATTCCACATGCGGCGCCGCTGGATCGGCTGGGCGGACGATGGCCGCACCTTGCGCTTCGAATCACTGGAAGGTGAAATACAAGTGCAGGCCGATGCCGTGGTGCTGGCCCTGGGGGGTGGCAGCTGGGCGCGCCTGGGCTCCAACGGTGCCTGGGTGCCCCTGCTGGCCGCGCGTGGTGTGGCGGTGGCGCCGCTGTTGCCGGCCAACTGTGGTTTTGACGTGGCGGTGCAGCGCAAGCTGCAATCCGATGGGCAAGCCCAGCCCGTACAGGCCGTGCCAGCCCGGACGGGCTGGAGTGAATTCTTTGCGAGCCGCCATGCGGGCCAGCCTTTCAAGACCGTGGCTGCCTCCTTCAGCAATGCGCAAGGCCAGACCTTCCAGCGCAAAGGCGAGTTTGTCGCCACGACCACGGGTGTCGAGGGGAGTCTGGTTTATGCGGTCTCCAGCCTGCTGCGCGAGGAGATCATCCGCAGCGGTCACGCTACGCTGCATCTGGACCTGCTGCCCGACGTGCCGGCCGAGCGCGTTCTGGCCGAGGTGATGCACCCGCGCGGCTCGCGTTCGCTGTCCAGCCACCTCAAAAGCCGGCTGGGCATCGAGGGCATCAAGGCGGCCGTCCTGCACGAGCTGCTGGGCAAGGACGACATGCACGACAACCACAAACTCGCCGCAGCCCTCAAGGCCCTGCCGCTGCCGCTGGTGGCGGCACGCCCGATCGACGAGGCCATCAGCAGTGCCGGTGGCGTGCTGTTCGAGGCCTTGGATGCCGACCTGATGTGCGAGTCGCTGCCGGGTGTGTTCTGTGCCGGCGAGATGCTGGACTGGGAGGCGCCCACGGGTGGTTATCTGCTCACGGCCTGCTTTGCGAGTGGCAAGCGGGCCGGTGAGGGCGTCCTCCGCTTCCTGGAATGCATGACCGCAAAGAAAAAGCCGCACTGAATGCGGCTTTTGAGATGTAAGGTGACAGACCTTGACCCCGGCACTGACTCCACAGTTAGGGCTGCTTGGTTCCCCACCTGACCCGGTTGGCCGCTTCACCATGCGGGAAGGCCTGTCGCTTTCTATTGTAAGGGCTGGGGCATGAACTTAAAGGCCGGCTGTCCAGAAAAATCGGCACGGCCCCCACGTAGAATCCAGCGCATGTCCTATCTTGTGCTCGCCCGCAAATACCGGCCGAAGAGCTTCACCGAAATGGTGGGCCAGGAGCATGTGGTGCGGGCGCTGGGCAATGCGCTGCAGACACAGCGCCTGCACCATGCCTACCTGTTCACCGGCACGCGCGGCGTGGGCAAGACCACGGTGTCGCGCATCCTGGCCAAGTCGCTCAACTGCGTGGGGCCGGACGGGCAGGGCGGCATCACCGACCAGCCTTGTGGCGTCTGCCAGGCCTGTGCCGACATCGACGCGGGGCGTTTTGTCGACTACACCGAACTCGACGCCGCCTCCAATCGCGGCGTGGACGAGGTGCAGGCCCTGCTGGAGCAGGCGGTCTACAAGCCGGTGCAGGGCCGCTTCAAGGTCTTCATGATCGACGAAGTCCACATGCTTTCGAACACGGCTTTCAACGCCATGCTCAAGACGCTGGAGGAGCCACCCGAGTACCTCAAGTTCGTGCTGGCCACGACCGACCCGCAGAAAGTGCCGGTCACCGTGCTCTCGCGCTGCCTGCAATTCAACCTGCGGCCCATGGCGCCCGAGACCGTGCTGGAGCATCTGGTCAAGGTGCTGGCCGCCGAGAACGTGAATGCCGAGTCGGCGGCGCTGCGCCTGATCGCGCGCGCGGCGCGCGGCTCCATGCGCGACGCGCTCTCGCTGACCGACCAGGCCATTGCCTTCGGCTCGGGCCAGCTGCAGGTCGACACGGTGCGCCAAATGCTGGGCAGCGTGGACCGCTCGCATGTCTTCAAGCTGATCGATGCGCTGGCCAATGGCGACGGCAAGACGGTGGTGGAAACCTCCGAGACCCTGCGTGTCAACGGCCAGAGTGCCGCCTCCACGCTGGAGGAAATGAGCGTGGTGCTGCAGCGCATGGCCGTGTTGCAGGCTGTGCCCGGCAGCGCCGACAGCTCCGACCCCGAGGCCGCCGAAACGGCCCGCCTGGCCGCGCTGCTGCCGGCCGATGAGACGCAACTGCTCTACAGCCTGTGCCTGCACGGCCGCGGCGAGCTGGGTCTGGCGCCTGACGAGTACGCGGCTTTGACCATGGTGCTGCTGCGCCTGCTGGCCTTCAAGCCCGGCGCAGCCCCGACCGGTGGCCCGGCGGAAAAAAAAACACTGAAATCGCCTGAGGCCACTCCGCGGCCCCAGCCTGTGATGACGACACCGCAGTCCGCGGTGCCCGTCGCTGCGCCTCGACCGGCGGCGCCTTCCACGCCCGCCCCGCCTGTGGCGGCCCGCCCCATAGCCGCACCTGCCTCTCGCCCGGCCAGCGCCACGCCGCCGGGCCAGGTGCTGTCCGTGGCGGATGAGGAGCATCCCGCGCAACCAGCCAAGCCTGTGACGGCCATGCAGCCCGCCCAGGTGGTCGCCGTGCCCGTGCGGGTGGCGCCCGAATCGCGCGCCGATGCGCCCGCGCCCGGCGCCAGCCAGGGCTCGCCCCTGGTGCCGACCGAGGAGGGCGGCTATTGGCACCAGGTGGTGCGCGGCCTGATTGCCAGCGAGGCGGTGACCGCGCTGGTGCGCGAGCTCGCCCTGCAGTCGCAACTGGTGGCGCGCGACAGCGACCAGTGGCTGCTGCGCGTGGAGCGTGAGTCGCTCAACTCGGCTTCGAGCCGCGAGCGCCTGCAAGCGGCCCTGCAGGCCGCCGGCCACGGCGTGACCCTGGCCGTGGAGATCGGCCGCGTGGGCGACAGCCCGGCCAAGCGCAATGCCGCCATCGCGGAAGAGAAGCAGCTGGCCGCGGAGAAACTGATCTACGAAGACCCCTTCGTGCAGACCATGATGCGAGACTTCGGCGCGAAAATCGTGCCCGGCAGCATCAAACCCATCGACACCAACGCTTAAGGAACGACATGTTCAACAAAGGACAACTCGCCGGCCTCATGAAGCAGGCCCAGGCCATGCAGGACAATCTGAAGAAGGCCCAGGAGGAGCTGGCCTTCATCGAAGTGACCGGGGAATCCGGCTCGGGCATGGTCAAGGTGCTCATGACCTGCAAGCACGACGTCAAGCGCGTGACCATCGATCCCGGCCTGCTGGCCGATGACAAGGACATGCTGGAAGACCTGGTGGCCGCGGCCTTCAACGACGC
>JAGWTL010000290.1 GCA_028869035.1 Burkholderiales bacterium
GCCGAGAGGCCTTCTCGCACCTCATCCAGCTTGAAAGGTTTGATGATGGCTGTAACGAGTTTCATGGGTTCTCCTCTGGTTTGAGTTGAATTTAGAAGGTGTACTTCACACCCACCACGGCGCCAGCTTTCGCGATCATCTTGCCATCGCCGAGCGGCGCAGATTGGTTGACGTAGAAAGTGTCATCGGCGTTAGTGGTAATGTAAGCGGCGGTCAAGGTCACACCCTTGCCCATGTCCTTGGCCAGGGTCAGGGCGTAGTCGGTGTAATCGGCAGATTTTCCGTTAGTTCCGAAGTTGTTCGGGATAGTTTGGCGACCGATGTGCGGGGTCAGAGTGAACCCATTGCCCAGATCGAAGGCGGCGCTCAGGTCCCAGTAACGGCTGCCGTTACTGTTGACGTTGCCCAGGAAGTCGCCCAGGCTCTGGTTGTACTTCAGGGTGGCCACCTTGTAGGTCACGGCGGCGTAGACCTCTTTGGTGCTGGCATTGCTGTACTGGCCGTCAGCGACAATCCCGCCATTTGCAGAGCCGGAATCGTTGCCCGGATACTGGTAGGTGATGAAGCCGATATCGTAGCTCAGACCGGGCATGAATTCGGCCTTGTAGCCGCCGTACAGATCGATCTCGTAGTCGCCCTTGCTGGCGCCGTTCATTTCCTTGACCCACTTCACGTTGGAAGCCCAGGCACCAACGTAAAAACCCGTGGAATGGGCGTAGTCGACACCGCCTTGCACTGCGGGGCCGTAGTTGGTCTGGGTGATACCGCGTACGCGGTAATCGCTCACGGCGCCGATGTTGTAGCTCAGCTGGGCCATGGCAGCAGAGCCAGCGGTCAGGGCCATCACAGCGAGTGCAATCTTGGATTTGAGGTTCATGTCTTGCTCCATTAGAGACGGGGTTAAAGGGACGAACTGACTAAGCAGGGACCGTGCCAAGTGACCCCGTCAGAATTTCCACATGAATCGGTACACCCATTTACGCAAGCCGCGTTAAAGTAACTGGATAAATATACAGAACGCACCAATAGCGTGCCATTTCGTGCGGGCCGCGACGAGGTTTGCACCGTTATGAGGAGGATGTGCTTATGAGCCTGTCACTGGTGCATAGCCGGGCCCTGATGGGCCTGGAAGCAGCCATGGTCACCGTGGAAGTCCATCTGGCCAATGGGCTGCCCAGCTTCACACTTGTTGGCCTGGCCGAAACCGAGGTCAAGGAAGCCCGTGAACGTGTGCGTTCAGCCATCCAGAATGCCGGACTGGAGTTCCCGCACAACAAGCGCATCACGGTGAACCTGGCGCCCGCGGACTTACCCAAGGATTCGGGCCGCTTCGACCTGCCCATCGCCTTGGGCATCCTGGCCGCCAGCGGCCAGATTGATGCCGCAGCCCTGGACCGCTACGAATTTGCCGGCGAGCTCTCCTTGTCCGGGGAGTTGCGCCCCGTGCGCGGCGCGCTGGCCATGGCGCTGGCGCTGCGGGGGGTACCCACCCAGCTGGCACTGCCGCCGGGCAGCGCCGAGGAAGCCGCGCTGGTCCCCGACATCGCCATCTACAGGGCCGGCCATCTGCTGGACGTGGTGCAGCAATTCCTTCCCGGGCGCGATCCTTCCACGGCCGATGCACCCGGTTGGGCCAGGCTGGCGGCGCAGCCTTTACGGATGAACCAGCAGGGGCCCGACCTGGCCGACGTCAAAGGCCAGGCCGGGCCCAAGCGGGCGCTTGAAATTGCGGCCGCAGGCGGCCACAGCATGCTGCTCAGCGGCCCGCCAGGCACCGGCAAGTCCATGCTGGCCGAGCGTCTGGCCGGCCTGCTGCCACCGATGTCCACCGGCGAGGCGCTGGAAAGCGCGGCCCTGGCCAGCCTGGCCGGGCGCTTTGACCTGGCGACCTGGGGCCGGCGGCCTACCTGCAGCCCGCATCACTCGGCCAGTGCCGTGGCCCTGGTGGGCGGCGGTTCGCCGCCGCGCCCGGGTGAGGTCTCGTTGGCCCATCGGGGTGTCCTTTACCTCGACGAGCTCCCCGAGTTCCCGCGCGCGGCCCTCGAAGCCTTGCGCGAACCCCTGGAAAGCGGCCGCATCACCATCGCGCGCGCGGCGCGGCGCGCCGAATTCCCTGCGCGCTTCCAGCTGGTGGCGGCCATGAACCCCTGCCCTTGCGGCTACCTGGGCTCGGCCCTGCGCGCCTGTCGCTGCACGCCCGACCAGATAGCACGCTACCAGGGCCGGCTGTCCGGCCCCCTGCTGGACCGCATCGACCTGCATGTGCAGGTGGGCGCACTGCCGGCGACCGAACTGCTGCAGGCCCCGGCCGGTGAGCGCACGGCCAGCGTGCGTGCGCGCTGCACGGCGGCACACGAGCGCGCCCTGGCCCGCCAGGGCAAGCCCAACCACCTGCTCGGCGGTGCGGAAATCGACGCGCACACCCGGCCCGAGGAGGCCGCCCTGCGCTTTCTGGATGCGGCCGCAGCGCGCCTGGGCTGGTCAGCGCGTGGCTTGCACCGCACGCTCAAGGTGGCGCGCACGATTGCCGATCTGGCCGACACACCACGCATCGCCCTGGAGCACGTGGCCGAGGCACTGCAATACCGGCAGGCGCGCCCCTACGCCAGCAACATCAGCGCCTGACGCCGGCGCAGGGCCTGCGCAAAAAACAGCCCTGCCGCCACCAGCACGGCACTGCCCACGGCAATCACGGCTGCCGAACCGTAACGGCCCACCAGGCCGGCGGCCAACAGCACGCCGATGGACTGGCCGAGAAAAAGCGCCGAGGCAAACAGCGACACGGCCGTGCCACGCGCGGCCGGCGCCATCTGCGTGGCATTGGCCTGCATGGTGTTGTGGAACATGAAAAAGCCGAAACCCGCCAGCAGGCTGGCCGGCAGCATGGGCCACCAGAACGGCGTGAAGGCAATCACCAGGGCAGACAGGCCCAGCAGGGTCACGCCGCTGCGCGCCAGGCCATGCTCGCCCAGGCGCGGGATCAGGAACCGCGCCACCGCCATATAAAGCATGCCGCCCAGGCCGAACAAGGCAACGATGGCCCCCGAGGCCGAGAGCGAGAGACCCAGTTCCTGGTGCAGGTGCGCGGCCCAGATGGCCAGCACGCCAAAACCCGAAGCGCCCTCGACCAGCGCGACGAAAAGCACGATGCGCGACCAGCGCCCCGTGACGATCAGCAGCGCCTGCTGCACAAAACCCGGGCGCACCTCGGGCACAGGGTTGTGCGCGCCCGGCGCTTCGCCCCGCTGGCGCCGTTCGTCCTGCCACAGCAGCAGACCCACCACGCCGAACAGCAGGGACATGAAGGCAAAAGCCCAGCGCCAGCCCAGGGTGTCGGTGAACACACCGCCCAGCAACTGGCCGCCGGTGATGCCCAGCGTGGTGCCCAGGCCCACACGCGCCAGTGTCTCCTGCCGCTGCTCGTACGCGACGGCATCGCCGATCCAGGCCAGCGACAGCGGGATGATGGCGGCCGCCCCCAGCGCCATCAGCATGCGCGCCAGCACCAGCAGGTCCAGGCTGGCCGCGAACAGCGCCAGCACGCTGGCCACGCTGCAGCCCAGCGTGGCCCAGGTGACGATGCGGAACTTGCCCAGACGGTCGCCCAAAGGGCCGTAGACCAGCTGGCACAGGCCATAGACCACAGCGAAGACGGAGATCACCTGCGCCGCCTCGGCCAGGGTGGCCGAGAACTCCCGCGCGAGCTCGGGCAGCATGGCGTCGCACAGACGCTGCACGGCCATGCTCGCGAAGGTGGCGAAAGACAGCAGCAGGACGGAGCGGTGCGTGGAAGGGGAAATCGTGGCGGTGCCGGAGTTCATGCGGGAATGTGGAAATGGAAGTCGACGGACGAGGCCGGCCCCGAGTCTGCAGAGCGATGCGCAAAGGGCGTACTGAATCATAATCGTCGCCATGCCTGCGCGCTCGCGCCAGGATTCCGCCCTGATCGGCTGGCTCTCACGGCCCCAGCTCATCAGCTGGGGC
>JAGWTL010000291.1 GCA_028869035.1 Burkholderiales bacterium
CGGTTCGTCCCCTTTAACCCTCTCTGATGGAGTAAGACATGAACCTGAAATCCAAGATCGCCCTGGCCGCCCTGACCCTGACCGCCGGCTCTTCCGTCATGGCCCAGTTGGCCTACAACGTGGGCGCGGTCAGCGAATACCGTTATCGTGGTATCGCCCAGACGGCGCTGGCTCCCGCAGTGCAGGGCGGCGTGGACTATGCGCACAGCAGCGGTTTCTACGTCGGTGCCTGGGGCTCGCAGATCCGCTGGATCAAGGAAGCGGGTACCGCCGCCAACATCGAAACCAAGGGCGACGTCGAACTCGACATCTACGGTGGCTATAAAGGCGAAATCAGCAAGGATTTCACCTATGACGTGGGCTACTTGCGCTACGAATATGTCGGCAACACCTACAAGGATGTGTCGACCGCCAACGCCAGCACCGATGAGGCTTATGGCGCCCTGACGTACGGCGCGTACACCTTCAAGGTGTCCTACGCCTTCTCCAACCTGTTCGGTACCGCCAAGAGCGATGGCAGCGTCTATTACGACCTGTCGGCTACCTACGACCTGGGCAGCGGTTACTCCGTCGTCCCGCACGTGGGCCGTCAGGAAATCGCCGGTCCCGGTACCAACAAGGACTACAGCTACACCGACTACTCGGTCACTCTGGCCAAGGACCTGGGCAAGGGCCTGTCCGCCACGATCGCTGCTGTCGGTACCGATGGCAAGGCCAGTCTCTACAAGGTCAACGGCCGCCAACTGGAAGCCGCTACTGTTGTGCTGGGTGTGAAATACACCTTCTAAATTCAACTCAAACCAGAGGAGAACCCATGAAACTCGTTACAGCCATCATCAAACCTTTCAAGCTGGATGAGGTGCGAGAAGGCCTCTCGGCTATCGGGGTGCAGGGCATCACCGTCACCGAGGTCAAGGGCTTCGGCCGTCAGAAGGGCCATACCGAGTTGTACCGCGGCGCTGAATACGTGGTCGACTTTCTGCCCAAGGTGAAGATCGAGGCGGCCGTGGCCGACGAGCTGGTCGACCGCGTCATCGAGGCGATCGAAGGCTCGGCCCGTACCGGCAAGATCGGCGACGGCAAGATCTTTGTGTACAACCTCGAGCAGGTCGTGCGCATCCGCACCGGTGAAACCGGCAAGGAAGCGCTCTGAGGCGCCCACAACAAGAGAGAACACTGACATGAAAAAACTAATCGTCTCCTTCGTGCTGGGCCTGGGCCTGCTGGCCGGCTCGGCCGCAGTCTGGTCCCAGACCGCACCGGCTGCCGAGGCCGCCGCTCCCGCAGCGGCCGCTGCCCCGGCCGCTGCCCCTGCGGCCGACGCTGCGGCGCCGGCTGCCGCCGCTCCCGTGCCCAACAAGGGCGACACCGCCTGGATGATGGTCTCCACGCTGCTGGTCATCATGATGACCGTGCCCGGCCTGGCCCTGTTCTACGGCGGCCTGGTCCGCAGCAAGAACATGCTGTCCGTGCTGATGCAGGTGATGGTGACCTTCTCGCTGATCGTCGTGCTGTGGTTCATCTATGGCTACAGCCTCGCTTTCACGGAAGGCAACGCCTTCATCGGCGGCTTTGACCGCCTGTTCATGAAGGGCATCTGGGACAACGTCGCCGGTACCTTTGCCCCCGCCGCGACCTTCAGCAAGGGTGTCTATATTCCCGAGATCGTGTTCGCCGCCTTCCAGGCGACCTTCGCGGGCATCACCTGCGCGCTGATCGTCGGCGCCTTCGCCGAGCGCATGAAGTTCTCGGCCGTGCTGATGTTCATGGCCCTGTGGTTCACCTTCAGCTATGCACCGATCGCGCACATGGTCTGGTTCTGGATGGGCCCGGACGCCTACAGCGCCAAGGAAGTCGTCGATGCCATGAACGGCAAGGCCGGCTATATCTGGCAGATGGGCGCACTGGACTTCGCCGGTGGCACCGTGGTGCACATCAACGCCGCCGTCGCTGGCCTGGTGGGCGCCTACATGGTGGGCAAGCGCATCGGCTACGGCAAGGAGGCCATGGCGCCGCACAGCCTGACGCTGACCATGGTGGGTTCCGCCCTGCTGTGGGTGGGCTGGTTCGGCTTCAACGCCGGTTCCGCCCTGGAAGCGAACGGCTTCGCCGCCCTGGCCTTCGCCAACACCTTTGTGGCCACCGCCGCTGCCGTGCTGGCCTGGTGCGTGGGTGAGGCGCTGCTCAAGGGCAAGGCCTCCATGCTGGGCGCCGCTTCCGGCGCCGTCGCCGGCCTCGTGGCCATCACCCCCGCTGCCGGCAACGTCGGTATCGGTGGCGCGCTGATCGTCGGCCTGCTCGCCGGCTTCATCTGCCTGTGGGGTGTCAGCGGCCTGAAGAAGCTGCTGGGTGCCGACGACTCGCTCGACGTGTTCGGCGTGCACGGCGTGGGCGGTATCCTTGGCGCCCTGCTGACCGGCGTGTTCAACAGCCCGTCCCTGGGTGGCCCGAGCCTGGTCGGTGACTGGGTCACGGCCGGCATGGTGACCCCGGCCGACTACTCCATCGCCGCTCAGGTGTGGATCCAGGCCAAGGCCGTGATGATCACCGTCGTCTGGTCTGGCGTGGTTTCCTTCATCGCCTACAAGATCGTCGACCTGACCATCGGCCTGCGCGTCAGCGAAGAAGACGAGCGCCAGGGTCTGGACATCACGGCCCACGGCGAAACCGCCTACAACCGTTAAACGAGCAATGGACGGCAGCCGGCGCCTTGTGCACCGGCTGCCGCACCAGAGCAAGCGAGAGTCTCCTCTGGTTCAGGCCCGCAAAGCTTCGGCTGCGCGGGCCTTTTTTATTCTCTGCCCAGGTGCAGATCATGGTGAGCCCGTCGGGCGAAGTTGGCACGATACCTGCCGGGTTTATGTGTTCCCCTAAACC
Organism: Burkholderiales bacterium; assembly: GCA_028869035.1. GTDB lineage: Bacteria > Pseudomonadota > Gammaproteobacteria > Burkholderiales > Burkholderiaceae_C > Hylemonella. Next base: position 2,878 of record JAGWTL010000291.1, read on the forward strand.
TGTCTGGAGTTATGACGCGACGATGAAAATGAAGACCAAGATCGCCCTGGCCGTACTGGCGTTGACTGCAGGGAGCAGCGTCTTGGCGCAGCTGAGCTACAACGAGGGCGTCGTGAGCGACTACCGCGTGCGCGGCATTACGCAGACGGCCACGCAGCCCGCCTTGCAGGGCGGTGTGGACTGCGCGCACAAGAACAGTGCGTATGTCGGTGCTTGGGCCGCGAACAACATCAACTGGATCAAGGAATTCAACGGTGCAGGCTAGGGCGACTACGAGGTGGATGTCTACGGCGGCTACAAAGCCGAGATCCTCCCCGGCCTGAGCTATGACGTGGGTGCCATCACCTACCAGTTCCCCGACAACAACTCCAGCGGTGTGACCGTTACCAATGCCACGACCTACGAGTCCTATGGCGCGCGGACCTACAAGATCTTCACGCTCAAGTACAACCAGAGCGTGGGCGACTTCCTGGGCATCAGGAACTCCAATGCCAGCCGCTACCGGGATCTGAGCGCCGCCTTCGACCTGGGCAGCGGCTTTACCCTGACGCCGCATGCGGGCCGCCAGACCATCCCGGCCAACGAGGGCAATACCGGCAACAACGCCGACTACACCGACTACGCCCTGACCCTCGCCAAGGACTTCGGCAACGGCGTCAGTGCGTCCCTGGCTGCCGTGGGCACGAATGCCGACAAGACCTTCTACACCCAGACTGACGGCCGCAACATCGCCAAGGAAGGCGTGGTCGCGGGTGTGAAGTACACATTCTGATTCTTTCTCCTCTGGCCGAAGTTCTCCTCTGGTTCAGCCCGTGCGAGCGCAAGCCCGCGTGGGATTTTTATGCACGTCATGCGGCCGGCTGGCACCAAACTTGCTCACTATGAAACCGAGAGGTGACCGCCGCGGTGCGCGTGGCAGTCCCGTCAGCAAAGACCGCTAGGGTTCCGGGTCCGGCCAATCGCCGGACTGGCTGGTCCGAGAGCAGTCGGCTGCATTTCGGTGCAGTTCCACGGAGGGACAAAAGCCCGGGAGGTCACGGCGGATGCCGGAGCAGCCTCTCATGCGTGTGCCACTGCTGGAGCCTGACATGAACGAC
>JAGWTL010000292.1 GCA_028869035.1 Burkholderiales bacterium
CAAGGTGGCCGGCACCACCAACGGCATCAACGCCCTGCAGATGGACATCAAGATCCAGGGCATCACCAAGGAAATCATGCAGGTCGCGCTGGCCCAGGCCAAGGAAGCCCGCATGCACATCCTGGGCAAGATGCAGGAAGCCATGGGCGAGGCCAAGGCCGAGGTGAGCAACTTCGCGCCCAAGCTGTACACCATGAAGATCAACCCCGAGAAGATCCGTGACGTGATCGGCAAGGGCGGTTCCGTGATCCGCGCGCTGACCGACGAGACCGGCTGCCAGATCAACATCGAGGAAGACGGCACCATCACCATCGCCGCCACCGACGGCGCCAAGGCCGAAGAGGCCAAGCGCCGCATCGCCGAGATCACCGCCGAAGTCGAGATCGGCAAGGTCTACGAAGGCCCGATCACCAAGATCCTGGACTTCGGCGCCCTGGTCAACCTGCTGCCCGGCAAGGACGGCCTGCTGCACATCAGCCAGATCGCCCACGAGCGCGTCGAGAAGGTCACGGACTACCTGTCCGAAGGCCAGATCGTCAAGGTCAAGGTGCTGGAGACCGACGAAAAGGGTCGCGTGAAGCTGTCCATGAAGGCGCTGCTGGACCGTCCGGCCCAGGGCGGCAACCACGGCGGCGAGCAGGCCTGATCGACCGGTTCCTATCTTCCACTGAATCGATGGCGTCCCGCGGTGCAGCCGCGGGTGCTGTCGGAGCCTAAGACCATGAAAGCCATCGAAATCACCTCCTACGGTGCGCCCGAGGTGCTGCGTCTGGGTCAGCGCCCCGACCCGGTCCCCGCGGCCGGCGAGCTGCTGATCCGCGTGGCGGCCAGCGGTATCAATCGCCCCGATGTGTTCCAGCGTACCGGCAACTACCCGGTGCCGCCGGGTGCGTCCGACATTCCCGGCCTGGAAGTGGCGGGCGAAATCGTCGGCGGCAACGCCGCAGAACTTGCCGCGGCCGGCTTCAAGCTCGGTGACAAGGTCTGCGCCCTGGTGGCCGGCGGCGGTTACGCCGAGCTGTGCACCGCGCCCATCGCGCAAAGCCTGCCTTACCCCAAGGGCTTGAGCGATGTGGAGGCGGCTTCGCTGCCCGAGACCTTCTTCACCGTCTGGAGCAATGTCTTCGACCGCTGCCACCTACAGCCGGGCGAGACGTTGATGATCCAGGGTGGCTCCAGCGGTATCGGCGTCACTGCCATCCAGCTGGCCAAGGCCTGGGGCGCCAAGGTCATCGTCACGGCCGGCAGCGACGACAAGTGCGCCGCCTGTGTGAAGCTGGGCGCCGACCATGCCATCAACTACAAGACGCAGGACTTCAAGGAAGAGGTCAAGCGCCTGACGGACGGCAAGGGTGTGGACGTGATCCTCGACATGGTGGGCGGCGAATACGTCGCGCGCGAGGTCGAGAGCCTGGCCGAGGACGGCCGTATCGTCATCATCGCCGTGCAGGGCGGGACCAAGAGCAATTTCAACGCCGGTCTGGTGCTGCGCAAGCGCCTGACCATCACCGGCTCCACGCTGCGCCCGCGCCCCATCGCCTTCAAGCAGGCGATCGCGCAGGCCTGCCTCAAGCATGCCTGGCCCCTGATCGAAGCCGGCAAGATCAAACCCGTGATCCACAGCACCTTTGCGGCCGTGGACGCGAGCGATCCCACCGGCAGCGGCGCCGCCCGGGCCCATGCGCTGATGGAATCCAACCAGCACGTCGGCAAGATCGTGCTGACCTGGAGCGCGGCATGAAAAAGCTGATCGCCGGCAACTGGAAGATGAACGGCAGTCTGGCGTCCAACCAGGCCCTGCTCAAGGGCCTGCTGTCCGGTCTGAAGGATCCGTCGTGTGACATCGCCGTCTGCGTGCCCGCGCCCTATCTGGCGCAGTGCCAGATGCTGCTGGCCACCAGCCCGGTGGAGCTGGGTGCGCAGGACGTGTCTCAGCACGAACTGGGTGCCTATACCGGCGAGGTGTCCGTCGCCATGCTCAAGGATTTCGGCGTGCGTTACGCCATCGTCGGCCACTCGGAGCGAAGGCTGTACCACGGCGAGACCGATGCCGTGGTGGCGGCCAAGGCCCAGCGCGCGCTGGCCAATGGCGTGACGCCCATCGTCTGCGTGGGCGAGACCCTGGCCGAGCGTGAAGCCAATCGGACCGAAGAAGTGGTCAAGCGTCAGCTGGCCGCGGTGATCCACCTCAACGGGCATTGCATCAGCGAGATCGTCGTGGCCTACGAGCCGGTCTGGGCCATCGGCACCGGCAAGACCGCCACGCCCGAGCAGGCGCAGCAGGTGCATGCGGTGCTGCGCGCGCAGCTCAAGGCCGCCACGTCGCAGGTGGAGCGCATCAAGATCCTCTACGGCGGCAGCATGAACGCGGCCAACGCGGCCACCCTGCTGGCCCAGCCCGACATCGACGGCGGCCTGATCGGCGGCGCGGCGCTCAAGGCCCCGGATTTTCTGACCATCATCGCCGCGGCCGCCTGACCGGCTGCTCGATTGCCACGAATTTAGGAGTAAACATGAGTTTCATCATCACCATCATCATCACGGTGCAGATCATTGCGGCGGTGGCCATGATCGGTCTGATCCTGATCCAGCACGGCAAGGGCGCCGACATGGGCGCGGCCTTCGGCGGCGGCGCCTCGGGCAGCCTGTTCGGCGCCAGCGGCAGCGCGAACTTTCTCTCGCGCACCACGGCTGTACTGGCCACCGTGTTCTTTGTCGCCACGTTGGCGCTGGCCTATTTCAGCAACGCACGCCCGGCCAGCACGGGCGGCAGCGTGCTCGAAGGCAGCGCCGTGACCGCGCCGGCAGCACCTGCCGCGCCCGACACGGCCGCCCAGATTCCGGGTACCTCCGCGCCGGTCCAGGCAGCGCCGGCATCGGCGCCTGTCGTTCCTGGCCCCGGCCAGATTCCGGCGCGATGACCTGAGTCAAGAAATGCGAATTCCCGCCGGGGCGCAGGGGGGAATTCGGAGTAAACTCTGAGGCTTGCCGGGTCAGCCATCGGGCCCTCATGCGAGCCCGGCAAAAGAGACCAGCCGTCGTGGTGAAATTGGTAGACACGCTATCTTGAGGGGGTAGTGGCGAAAGCTGTGCGAGTTCGAGTCTCGCCGACGGCACCAGATAAATGAAGCCCGGGCATGGCCCGGGCGGCGCAACGGTGATCAGCATTTCAAGATGAGCCTCGATCAATACCTTCCGGTCCTTCTCTTCATCTTGGTCGGCATTGCCGTTGGCGTCATCCCCCAGGTCATCGGCTACATCCTGGGCCCCAATCGCCCCGACGCGGCCAAAAATTCCCCCTACGAGTGTGGTTTCGAAGCGTTCGAAGACGCGCGCATGAAGTTCGACGTGCGCTACTACCTCGTGGCCATCCTGTTCATCCTGTTCGACCTCGAAATCGCCTTCCTCTTCCCCTGGGCCGTGGCGCTCAAGGAGGTGGGGGCGGTGGGCTTCTGGGCGGCCATGGTGTTCATCGCCATCCTCGTCGTGGGTTTTGCCTACGAGTGGAAAAAAGGCGCCCTGGACTGGGAATAAATATGGCCCCCACGCTTGCCACTTCGTGTGCTGCGCTGCCCCCCGAGGGGGCGCGTCGCCTTGGGGCGGCCCGGCGGCGACATATGGCCCCCACGCTTGCCATTTCGTGCGCTGCACTGTACGTGCCGCAGCGAGACGCAGCGGCTCTTCCTTCCGTCCCTGCCTGCGCAGGCAGGCCCGGAGCCGCGGTCGTCAGCCCCTCTGGGGCGCAGTCGCCTTGGGGCGACCCGGCGGCGACTTCACTTTTCAACAAGGATCATTGCCATGATTGAAGGCGTGATGAAAGAAGGCTTCATCACCACCAGTTACGACACGGTGGTGAACTGGGCCAAGACCGGCTCGCTCTGGCCCATGACCTTCGGTCTGGCCTGCTGCGCGGT
>JAGWTL010000293.1 GCA_028869035.1 Burkholderiales bacterium
GGGTCGAGCAACTGCTTCTTGAGCAGATGGCCCGCCACCTGCTCGATCCACTGCGGCTCCAGCGCCGCAATGCCGCGGCCAAACAAGCGCGTGGTCTCCACGAGCTCGGCCACCACGATCCAGCGGCCCGGGCGCTTGGACAGATGCGCGCCCGGATGGCGGTGAAACTTGATGCCGCGTGCGCCCAGGTACTCACCGGCGTTGGCCTCTTCTTCGAGCTTGCAGCCCACGTTGCCCAGCAAGCCCGCCAGCATGGAGAGATGAATTTGCTCGTAGGTCGCCGGCGCGCTGTTGATGCGCCACTGGTGCTCGGTGACCACGGTGAGCAATTGCGTGTGGATATCACGCCACTCGCGCACGCGGCGGATGTTCACAAAGTTTTGGCGCAGCAGGCTTTCGTATTGGCGGTTGCTGAGCTTGTGCTCGTCCTGGCCGCCACGCGCATCGTTGATCCACTTCCAGAGCCGCAGGTAGCCGGTGAACTCGCTCTTCTCGTCATCAAACTTGGCGTGGGCTTGATCGGCCTGGGCTTGCGCCTCCATGGGGCGGTCGCGCACGTCCTGCACGCTCAAGGCGCTGGCGATGACCAGTACCTCCTGCAGCGCGCCGCGGGCCTTGGCTTCCAGGATCATGCGGCCCACGCGCGGGTCCAGCGGCAGTTTGGCCAGTTCGCGACCCATGGGCGTGAGCTCGTTGGCGTCGTCCACCGCGCCCAGTTCGGCCAGCAGCTGGTAGCCATCGGCAATGGCGCGGCCCGAGGGCATTTCCAGAAAGGGGAAGTCTTCCACCACACCCAGGTGCAGGGACTTCATGCGCAGGATGACGCCGGCCAGCGAGGAGCGCAGGATTTCGGGCGTGGTGAAACGCTCGCGCCCGGCAAAGTCCTTCTCGTCGTAGAGGCGGATGCAGATGCCGTTGGCCACACGGCCGCAGCGGCCGGCCCGCTGGTTGGCGGCGGCCTGGCTGACCGGCTCGACCATCAGCTGCTCGACCTTGCTCCTGAAACTGTAGCGCTTGACGCGGGCCGTGCCCGCGTCGATCACGTAGCGGATGCCGGGCACCGTGAGCGAGGTTTCGGCCACGTTGGTGGCCAGCACGATGCGCCGGCCGCTGTGGCTGTCGAACACGCGGTCCTGCTCGGCCTGGCTCAGGCGGGCGAAGAGCGGCAGCACTTCGGCATTGCGGGTGATGGCGTTGTGGCTGAGGTGCTTGCGCAGGTGGTCGGCGGCCTCGCGGATTTCGCGTTCACCGGGCAAAAACACCAGGATGTCGCCACCCGCATTACCGGCCCACAGCTCATCCACCCCGTCGGCGATGGCGTCGTTCAGGTCGTAATCGCGGCTTTCCTCGTAGGGCCGCCAGCGCTGCTCCACCGGGTAGGTACGGCCGGAGACCATGATCACCGGCGCGGGCCCCTTGCTGCTTGCAAAGTGCTGGGCAAAACGGTCGGCATCGATGGTGGCCGAGGTGACCACGATCTTGAGATCGGGCCGGCGCGGCAGGATCTGGCGCAGGTAGCCCAGCAGAAAGTCGATGTTGAGGCTGCGCTCATGCGCCTCGTCGATGATGAGGGTGTCGTAGGCCTGCAGCAGCGGATCGGTCTGCGTCTCGGCCAGCAGGATGCCGTCGGTCATGAGCTTGACGGAGGCGTCCTTGGACAGGCGGTCCTGGAAACGCACCTTGTAGCCCACCACCTCGCCCAGCGGGGTCTTGAGCTCCTCGGCGATGCGCTTGGCCACCGAACTCGCGGCAATACGGCGCGGCTGGGTGTGGCCGATGAGCCGGCCGCGCTGACCACGGGTCGTTGAGCTTGCCCCGCCAGAATTTGGAATGGGGCGCTGCCCGCGCCCCATGGCCAGGGCGATCTTGGGCAACTGCGTGGTCTTGCCGGAACCGGTCTCGCCGCAGACGATGATGACCTGGTGCTGCTGCAGCGCGGCCGTGATCTCGTCGCGTTTGGCCGACACCGGCAGCGCTTCGGGGAACTCGATTTTCAGGGGGGAGGAACTCAAAGGAGGATACTTCTCGGCGGAGACTTAAGATATCGCGCATGCACCACATTCACCGCCAGCTCTGGAACGTCAGATGTGCGTGTGCCATCGTGCTGGCCCTGTGGGCTCTATTGTCCTCGCTGCCGAGCCAGGCACAGCTGCCGTCGGCGCCCGATGCCGGGAAACATGCGCTGATATTGCTGCAAACGGGCTATGGTAACCGTGGCGTCGACGCCTATGTGTCCAGCTTTGTCGAAAAGTGGCGGCAGCTGGGCGTGGGCAACGATGCGCTGCACGTGGAATACCTGGACCTGGCGCGCACGCCGGATGCGGAATACCGCCGCCGGCTCAAAAGCATGCTGCTGCACAAGTATGCCGCGAGAAAGCTGGACCTCATCGTGGCCCTGCAGCAGCCGGCCCTGGAATATTTCCTGGGCGAGCTCAACACCCTGAGCCCCGAGGCACCCGTGATCGCGGGCATCGCCTCCATCACGCCGCAGGCGGCAGGCGCCAGCCGGCGGCGTTTTCTGCAGCAGCGCATCGATGTGGATTTCATCGGCACCCTGGAGCTTGCCCGCCGCCTGCTGCCCGACACCCGGCGCGTTGTCGTCCTGAGCGGCGCGGGGGCGGCCGACCTGGCCGTGCTGCGCGAGTTCAAGGCAATTGCCGGCCGCTGGGACCGGCAGCTCAGCTTCGAATACACCGACACCCTGACCGCCGATGAAATACGCCAGCGGCTGTCCCGGCTGCAGCCGGGCACCGTGGTGCTGCAGACCCTGTTCAACCAGGACGCCAGCGGCAAATCCTTCGACTCGCCCGGCATGCGGCTTGAATTTTCCCGGGTCGCCAAGGTGCCCACCTTCTCCCTTTACGCCATCAATGTGGGCATCGGGGACGACATCGGCGGCATGGTCTGGTCCAACGCGGCCGAAGGCGAAAGCGCGGCCGAGACGGGTGTTGCGCTCATGCGGGGTCAGCTGCAGCTGACCCAGGCCATCACGTTCCTGCCCAGCCGCAGCGTTCCCATGTTCAACTGGCTGCAGCTCAGGCGCTGGGGCGCCGACACATCGGAGCTGCCCGCCGACAGCGTCATCCTCAACAAGGCGCCCAGCCTGTGGGAGGCACACCGCAACACGGTCCTCGGCACCCTGCTCGCGCTGCTGCTGCTCTCGGGTCTGGCCGTGGCCCTGGCGATCCAGAACCGGCAGCGCCACAGGGCGGAAAAGATCGCGCGCGAGAACGAGATCAAGGCCCAGGAAGGCGAGACCAGCATCAAGCTGCTGGTCGACCATGCGCCCGAGGCCATCACCGTCTTCGACCTGGACAGCGGTCTGTGCATCGAGGCCAATCCGAATGCCGTGCGGCTGCTGGCCCGCCAGCGCGAAGAAATATTCCAATGCGGTCTGCGGCAACTGCTCGCCGATGTCACGCAACCCGGCGGCCTGGGCCGGGACGATTTCCTGCAGCACCATCTGGAGCAGGCGGCCAGCGGCGCGCATGTGGCCACGGAGGGCCTGGTCCGCACCGGCCCGGGCCACGACGTGCTGTGTGAAATACACCTGCAGCGCATGCCATCGAGCAAGCACCGCCATCTGCGGGTCAGCTTCATCGACATCACCGAACGCCGCGAGAACGAGGAGCGTATCCACCGCCTGGCCTTTTACGACCCGCTGACCGAGCTGCCCAACCGCCGCCTGCTGATGGACCGCATGCAGGTGGCCCTCAACACGGCCCAGCGCTCCGGAGAGATCTGCGCCCTGCTGTTCGTGGACCTCGACCATTTCAAGAATGTCAACGATGCCCAGGGCCACGCCATGGGCGACCTGCTCCTGCAGCAGGTCGCCCGGCGCCTGCGCGGCCTGGTGCGCCGCGAGGACACCGTGGCGCGCATCGGCGGCGACGAGT
>JAGWTL010000294.1 GCA_028869035.1 Burkholderiales bacterium
CATGACCACCCGCCCCGTCCGCTCCCAGTACGAAGACTTCATGCGCCACGTGTACACCACGGGCGTGCCCAAGACCGACCGCACCGGCACCGGCACACGCAGCGTGTTCGGCCACCAGATGCGCTTCGACCTCGCCGAAGGCTTCCCACTGGTGACGACCAAGAAGGTGCACCTGCGCTCCATCATCCAGGAGCTGCTGTGGTTTCTCACCGGTTCGAGCAACAACCACTGGCTCAAGGAACGCGGTGTCTCGATCTGGGACGAGTGGGCCCGGCCCGACGGCGACCTGGGCCCGGTCTACGGCGTGCAGTGGCGCAGCTGGCCCACACCCGACGGCGGCCACATCGACCAGATCGCCGAGGTCGTCAAGACGCTCAAGAGCAACCCCGACTCGCGCCGCATCATCGTGAGCGCCTGGAACGTGGCCGAACTCGGCAAGATGGCGCTCATGCCCTGCCACGCCTTCTTCCAGTTCTACGTGGCCCCTTCGACAGGCTCAGGACAGGCTCGACTCTCGTGCCAGCTCTACCAGCGCAGCGCCGACATCTTCCTCGGCGTGCCCTTCAACATCGCAAGCTACGCGCTGCTCACGCACATGCTGGCGCAGCAGTGCGATCTGGATGTGGGCGACTTCGTCTGGACCGGCGGCGACTGCCACATCTACAGCAACCACCACGAGCAGGTGGAGCTGCAACTGAGCCGCGCACCCTATCCCTATCCCACGCTGCACATCAAGCGCCGGCCGGACTCGATCTTCGACTACCAGTTCGAGGACTTCGAGGTGCTGGACTACCAGTGCCACCCGGCCATCAAGGCTCCGGTGGCCGTGTGATCAGCCGGCAACAGCTCCTCACCCTGGTCGCCCTCACGCTGATGTGGGGCGTCAACTGGCCGATGATGAAGTTCTCGCTGCGCGAGCTCTCGCCCATGTACTTCCGCGCCCTGACCATGACGGCCGGCGCGCTCTTTCTCTACAGCTGGTACCGCGCCCGGGGCCTGCGCATGCTGCCGCGCGGCGCCGAGTGGCGCTCGGTGGTCGCCATCGGCGCGCCCAATATGCTGGGCTGGCACACGGTGTCCATCCTGGGCGTGAAGGAGCTGGCCTCGGGGCGCGCCGCCATCCTGGGTTTCACCATGCCGATCTGGACCGTGCTGCTGGGTGCGCTCTTCCTGGGTGAACGCCTCACGCGCCGTACCGTGGTGGCGGTGATCGCCGTGACCATCGCCATCGCGCTGCTGACCTCCAGTGAATTCACCGCGCTGACCGGCCGCCCGCTGGGCATCGTCTGGATGGAGATCGCCGCGATCTGCTGGGCCATCGGCACGCTGCTGATGCGCCGCGCGACCCTCACGCTGCCGCTGGAGACCCTCACGATCTGGACCATGATCCTGGCCAGCGCCTGTCTCTGGCTCATCGCCCTGGTCAGCGAACCCTGGCCCCGCTGGCAGTTCAGCAGCGCCATGTGGCTCAGTCTGGCCTACGGCGCCTTCATCAACTACGGTTTTGCCCAGACCCTGTGGGCCAGCCTGGCGCGGCACCTGCCGCCGTCCACCAGCGCCATGAGCATCATGGCCATCCCGCTGATCGGCACCCTGAGCGCCACCGTCATCGTCGGCGAATGGCCGCACTGGCAGGATTACGTGGCCATCGTCTTCGTGATGATGGCCATCGCCGCCGTGCTGCTGCCGCCGCGTTCCCGGAAAATACCCGCATGAAACTGCACCTCATCTACGCCCGCGCGGCCAACGGCGCCATCGGCAAGGACGGCGTCATGCCCTGGCATCTGCCCGAGGACCTGGCCCACTTCAAGCGCACCACGCTGGGCAGTCCGGTCATCATGGGCCGCAAGACTTGGGAATCGATCCCGGCGCGCTTTCGCCCCTTGCCCGGCCGCACCAATGTCGTGGTGACGCGCCAGCCAGGCTGGCAGGCCGAGGGCGCCCGCGTGGCGCACTCGCTGCCCGAGGCCCTGGCCCTGTGCGGCGCGGTGACGGATGCCTGGATCATCGGCGGGGCCGAGATCTACAGGGAGGCCCTGCCGCTGGCCAGCACGGCCGTGGTGACAGAAATAGACGCGTCATATGACGGGGATGCTTTTGCGCCACAATTCGGACCCGAGTGGAAGGAAACGCAGCGTGAGCGCCATGTTTCCTCCACCGGCCTGAATTTCAGTTTTGTGACCTACACGCATACAAAAGGAGTCTGATATGTCCGGAGGCGGTTTTCACGTGCACGGCCCGCATGACCACGAACTCGAACACGCGCAGCAAGGCGGCGGCCATGGCGACCATGGCGGCGGCATGACCAACCAGATCGCCATGTTCACGGCCATCATCGCCACGGTGGGCGCCATCTTCGCCTACATGGGCGGCGCCACCCAGGCCAATGCCGGCCTCTACAAGAACAATGCGGCCATCAAGAAGACGGAAGCCTCCAACCAGTGGAACTACTTCCAGTCCAAGAGCACCAAGCAGTCCCTGGCCGAGGTCTCGCGCGACCTGACCCCCAAGGAGGGCGAAAAGGCCAAGTACCAGGCCAAGATCGACCGCTACGAGAAGGAAAAGGGCGAAATCAAGTTGGTCGCCGAAAAGCTGGAAGCCGATGCCACCGACTGGGACAAAAGGAGCGATGAGCAGATGCATCTGCACCACCGCTGGGCTCAGGCCACCACGGTGCTGCAGGTCTGCATTGCCCTGGCCGCCATCGCCCTGCTGACGCGCAAGAAGTGGCTGGAATACGCCATGTTTGCCGCCGGAGCGATCGGCGTGCTCGTGGGCGCGCTCGCGGTGCTGCACATCTGATCGCAAGCCGTCGATGAAACTCGCCACCTGGAACGTCAACTCGCTCAACGTGCGGCTGCCGCAGGTGCTGGACTGGCTGGCCGCCCATCCCGTTGACGTGCTGGCGCTCCAGGAACTCAAGCTCACCGACGACAAGTTTCCCTTCGAGGCTTTCACGGCGGCGGGCTACCAGGCCGAGAGCTTCGGCCAGAAGACCTACAACGGCGTGGCCCTGCTCTCGCGCACGCCGATGGAAGGGGTGGTGCGCAACATCCCCGGCTTCGAGGATGACATGGCACGCGTGATCAGCGCCACGGTGAACGGCGTGCGTGTCATCGGCGCCTACTTCCCCAATGGGCAGGAACCGGGCTCGGACAAGTTCGCCTACAAGATGCGCTGGCTCACGGCCCTGCACGACTGGGTGCGCACCGAACTGCTCACACACCCGAAACTGGTGCTCATGGGCGACTACAACATCACCTTCGACGACGCCGATGTCTGGGACCCGGTGGGCCTGAAGGACACCATCCACTGCACCGTCGAGGAACGCACCCACCTGCGCGCTCTGGTCGATCTGGGCCTGACGGATTCGGTGCGCCTGTTCCCGCAGCCCGAGAAGAACTATTCCTGGTGGGATTACCGCAATATGGGCTTTCGCCGCAAGCAGGGCCTGCGCATCGACCACATCCTGATCAGCGAGGCGCTCAAGCCCCTGGCCGCGGCCTGCGCCGTGGACCCGACGCCGCGCAGGAACGAACGCCCCAGCGACCACGCCCCCGTGGTGCTGGAACTTCAGGGGCCCTGATTCCGCGAGCTGCCGTATGCCTACCTTGGCCTACGCCCTGTTCGCGACGCCCCTGGGCACCTGCGGCATCAGCTGGAATGCACAAGCCCTGACCGGCGTGTACCTGCCGGAGCGCGATGAGGCCACCCTGCTGGCACGGATGGCCCGGCGTTTTCCGCTGGCCGGCGAGGGCACGCCGCCCCCGCCCTTCGTGCAGGAGGCCATCGCCGCCGTCACGGGCCTGCTCGAAGGCCATCCCCCCGAGCCGCGCGACCTCACGCACCTGCCACTGGACATGGAGGGCGTACCGCCCTTCCACCAGCGGGTC
>JAGWTL010000295.1 GCA_028869035.1 Burkholderiales bacterium
GCATCCACCTCGTCGCGGCTTTTGCAGGAGAGGCAGAGCAGCACCTCGGTGCTCTTGCGCGCGTCGGCCAGGGGCTTGTGCGTGAAGGTCTGGCAGAAGGGCTCGGTCAGCAGCATGACGTAGATGTCCTCGCTGATGACCATACAAGCCGCCTTCTCGTCGGTGAACTGCGGATTGAAGCTGTAACCTAAGGCGGAAAAGAAGGCCTTGGAGCGCGGCAGGTCGCGCACGGGCAGGTTGATGTAGATCTGCTGGTTCATGGTGATCTCCTCTGTGCTTTCAGCCGCGTTCGGCCAGGGTCTTGAGGCTGGCCAGGCCGGCCTCGAAGTCGCGTCCGATCATGGCGTCCATGTCGAAGATGACGCCCATGAGCTTGGCGATGTAGGAGCAGTTCCCCTCCATGGCCCAGCTGACCTCGGTGCCACCGGCGCGCGGCGTCAGCGTGAAGGTGATGGCATTGCTGCCCTGCATGGGAGCCACCATGTCCAGGCGCATGTTCACTTTGCCGGGTGCGCTGGCGGTGATCTCCAGGCTGCCCTCGCCCACGTCCTGGTTGCCCTTGAAGGCATAACGTGCGCCAGGGCCGGCGGCCGGGCCGCTGTAGCTGCCCTGGACGGCGGGGTCCTTCTTCTCGTAGGGGTTCCAGGTATTGAACTGGCGCATGTCATTGATCAGCGGCTGCAGCTTCCCGGGCGGCGCCTGGATCAGCAGGCTGCGCTGCAGGCTGAAGGTGTCGGGCCGCGTAGCGGCAAAAACGAGCAGGCCGGCGATGGCCAGAACGACGATGATGAGGGTGGTCTTGATCACGGTGTTTCTCCTTCAGCGGGCCACCGAGGCAAAGTCTTCCATTTCGTAGAGACGGCGCACCTCGATCTCGGCGGCCAGGCCCTCGCCCACGGGGTTGGGGAAACGGCGTGTCCACTCCAGCGCCTCGTCACGCGAGCGCACCTGGATCAGGGTGTAGCCGGCGATCAGCTCCTTGCTCTCGGTGAAGGGGCCGTCGATGACCTGGCGGTCCTTGGCGCCGTAGCGTATGCGCCAGCCCTGCGAGCTGGGCGCCAGGCCCGAGGCGTCGAGCAACACGCCGGCGCGGGCCAGATCTTCGTGGAAGGCACCCATCACGGCCATGAGTTCTGCCATGTCGGGTGGAAAAACGCCGGTCTCTGACTGCGGCGTGGCTTTGACGATGATCATGTATCGCATGTCTGCGCTCCTTGGGATCGGTACGGCAAGAACATCCAGCCGACACAAGCACGACGAACGGGGACAGGCGAAATCGACAGACCGGGTTTAGGTGAAAACCCGGAATCCGGCGAAATCAGTCCTCGTAACAGGGCCCGACACCGCGCACTTCCACGGTGCACCACTCGGCGGCCGGGCATTGCTGGGCGATGGCCACGGCCTCGGCCCGGGTCTTGCAGTCGATCAGGAAAAAGCCGCCCACCATTTCCTTGGCCTCGGCAAAGGGACCGTCGGTGAGCTGGGCGCGGCCTTCGCGCACCTGCACGCGCACGGCCCGCTCCTGCGAGGCCAGGGACTCCACCGCCAGCAGCTGGCCGCGCGCTCGCAGGTCTTCGGAAAACCGCACCATGCGGCCATAGACTTCGCGGCCTTCGGCTTCGGTGCGTGTGCGGCGCTGGCCGGTGGGCTCGACCATCAGCAGCATATACGGCATGGCTGGAAACTCCTGGGCGGGATATCTCGGATGCGCGCCATCATAGCGCCGGCCCGGGGCGCTGCTCAGCCGAACAGGGCCTGCAGATCGATGGACGAACGTCGCCCGAGCGCCGAGGCATCGGCCTGCAGCCAGAGGGCGGCGCGCTCGCGGCCCTGCTGGTGCAAACGCTGCAGAAAGGGGCCATGCGGCAGCAGCTTGCTGTCGCTGCGGTCCAGGCTGTCGAGCTGGCTGGTGTCGATCATGTGGAAACGCATGTCCAGCAGGCGCTGCTCCAGCCGGCCCTGGCCGAAGCGCGCGGCGGAGGAAAACTGGATGCCGTGGGTGAACATGCGCATCTCGCGCAGGAGGTTGGCGCTGAAACCCAGCTCGGCGATGCGCGTCTCGATCTCGGCCACGGTGCTGGGTGTGACCTCGCGGCGCAGCGGGTTGAGCAGCACCAGCAGCACGTCGCGTGCCTCGCACTCGTAAAACAGCGGAAACACCGCCGGGTTGGCGGTGTAACCACCGTCCCAGTAGGCCTCGCCGTCGATCACCACGGTGCGGTGGATCTTGGGCAGGCAGGCCGAAGCCAGCAAGACGTCCACGTCGAGCTCGCTCTCTCGGAACACGCGCAGCTTGCCGGTGCTGACCTGGGTGGTGCCGACGAAAAGCTTGAAGGGGCTGTGGGTGCGCAGCCGTTCGAAGTCGATCTGGTCCACCAGCAGGTCGCGCAGGGGATTGAGGTCGAAGGGATTGAGCTGCATGGGCGAGAACTGGCCGGCCCAGCTGGAGAAGAGCTTGCCCGCGGGCGTGAAGCCGATGGAGTCGCCCTTGCGCCGGGTCATCAGGCCCCAGGGCATCTGACGGCCCAGCTCGGTCCAGAACTTCGCCAGCGCCTTTCTGGCGCCTTCGCGCCCCCCTTGCAGCCAGCCGTGGGCAAACACCACGGCGTTCATCGCGCCGGCGCTGCTGCCGCTCAGGCCCTCGAACTCGATGCGCGAGTTTTCGAGCAGTGCGTCCAGAACGCCCCAGGTGAAAGCCCCGTGGGCGCCACCGCCCTGCAGGGCCAGATTCAATTTGGCCGGCGTGGTCGTGCGTTGACCCGACAGGGCCCGCCTCCACTGCGCGAGCAGGCCGCTGGCGGGCGGGGTGCCGGGCTCTGCGCCGGCGGGCATGGATTCACTTTCGGCCAAGTCAGCTCCTTGTGGGGGCAGGATGTCTTGCGACATCGTCGGGTCGGGTTAACCCTAGGCCATCATACGAGGATGAGACGCACCGTGCATGAAACACCGGGCTTTTGTGGCACGCAAGTGTTGCGAAATGCTGCAGCGGCTGTCGCATGGTGCACCCATGCGCAGCGCTGGTGCGAATTTAGCGTTCAAATCGCGACGAGCTTGCGCACGCCGTCGGCTTCCATGCTCTTGCCCCGGCCGGCCGCGATCACGGCGCCGCGCTCCATGACCACGTACTCGTCGGCCAGTTCCTGGGCGAAGTCGTAGTACTGCTCGACCAGCAGGATGGCCATGTCACCGCGGTCGGCCAGCATGCGGATCACGCGGCCGATGTCCTTGATGATGCTGGGCTGGATGCCCTCGGTCGGTTCGTCCAGCACCAGCAGCCTGGGGCCGGCCGCGAGCGCACGCGCGATGGCCAGCTGCTGCTGCTGCCCGCCCGAGAGGTCGCCCCCACGGCGGTTGATCATCTGCTTGAGCACGGGGAACAGCTCATACAACTCGGCCGGAATCGGCGTACCACCCGGCTTGCTGGCCAGGCCCATGCGCAGGTTCTCTTCCACGGTGAGGCGGGCGAAGATCTCGCGGCCCTGGGGCACGAAACCGATGCCGGCCCTGGCCCGCTCGTAAGGCGTGGTCTTCTGGATGGCCTTGCCTTCGAACTCGATGTCACCCGACTTGATGGGCACCAGGCCCATGAGGGATTTGAGCAGGGTGGTCTTGCCCACGCCGTTGCGGCCCAGCACGACGGTGACCTTGCCCTTTTCGGCGCTGAGGGTGACGTCGCGCAGGATGTGGGAGCCGCCATAATACTGGTTGATGTTTTTGACATTCAGCATGTCAAACCTGGCTTTCTGCTTGATGCCCTGACAGGGCGGCTTTGCCGGGATGTGCCCCCGGCAGGGCAGTAACTTTCTTTTGCTTCGCCAAAAGAAAGTCGCCCGCCGGGGCGAGACCCGGCAAAGCAGGCTGGTACGGTTGCCAAACAAAGCGAAGAGA
>JAGWTL010000296.1 GCA_028869035.1 Burkholderiales bacterium
CATAGCCTTGCCTTGCGCCGCGTCATCTGCGGCTCAAGGCAAGATTCTACTATTTACGGATAAGTTCTTAATCTCCGATCCGCGCGCTGAACGTCATGTCACGCTGCGGGGGCTGCTCATGCTTGAGCGTCCCGGTAACCCTCGGGATTGCCCTGCTGCCAGCGCCAGCTGTCGACGCACATGTCATCGAGGCCTCGCTGGGGATGCCAGTCGAGCAGGCGCGCGGCGAGCTCCGGTGAGGCATAGGAGGAGGCCACATCCCCCGGTCGGCGCGCCGCGAACTGGTAGGGCACGGCCCGGCCGCTGGCCTTCTCGAAGGCCCGAACCAGTTCCAGCACGCTGTAGCCTTGGCCGGTGCCCAGGTTGAAGGCCGTGCAACCGGCCTGCCGGTCGAGGTAGGCCAGGGCCTTGACGTGACCGATGGCGAGGTCGACGACGTGGATGAAGTCGCGCACCCCCGTGCCGTCCGGGGTGGGGTAGTCCTGGCCCCAGACCTGCAGCCTGTCGCGCCGGCCCGCGGCCACCTGGCTCACATAGGGCATGAGGTTGTTGGGGATGCCCTGCGGGTCTTCGCCGATGCGGCCGCTGGCGTGTGCGCCGATGGGATTGAAGTAACGCAGGATGCCGATGCGCCAGGTCTCGTCACTGCGGTGCAGGTCGCGCAGCATGTCCTCGATCATCAGCTTGGTGCGGCCGTAGGGATTGGTGGCCGACAGAGGGTGGTCTTCGGTCAGGGGCAGGCGCACCGGGTCACCGTAGACGGTGGCGGAGGAGCTGAACACCAGCTTGCGCACCCGGGCCTCGCCCATGGCCTCCAGCAGGCGGACCGTGCCGACCACATTGTTGTCGTAGTAGTGCAGGGGCTGGGCCACGGATTCGCCGACAGCCTTGAGCCCGGCAAAGTGGATCACCGCATCGGCCTGGCTGCCTCGCAGGGCGGCCGTCAGGGCCGCCTTGTCGCGTAGGTCGCCCTGGACCAGATGCACCGCACGACCGGTGATCTGCTCCACGCGCCGGATGGACTCCGGGTTGCTGTTGGAGAAATTGTCGTAGACCGTGACCTCATGGCCTGCCTGCAGCAGTTCGATGCAGGTGTGGCTGCCGATGTAGCCAGCGCCGCCGGTGACGAAGATCATGTGCAAATTCCAAGATTGAGAACAGGGCCTGATTCTAGGAGTGGCCAATGGATGCGTTGCCGAATTTCTTCACGAATTCTTCGGGATTCGCGGACCCGGGGCACGCAGCCCCTCACGGCAACGATACCCTGCACCTTCGAAAGACAGGGGGCGACGAAACCCGATATCACGAAGACGCCCCCGGCAGGGGCCGTTCAACGATCTGGTCCGCCAGCACGGGCCGGCCATAGAGATAGCCCTGGTGGACCTCGCAGCCGCTGGCCACGAGCAAGTCCCGTTGGGCCGTGGTTTCCACGCCTTCGGCGATCACCCGCAGTCCCAGGCTGGTGGCCAGGGAGATGATGGCCTTGACGATGGCGCGGTCGTCCGCATCGTCGACGATGTCGCGCACAAAACTCTGGTCGATCTTGATCTGGTCCAGCGGCAGGCGCTTGAGGTAGGTCAACGAGGAGTAGCCGGTGCCGAAGTCGTCGATGGAAAAACCGACGCCCATGGCCTTGAGGGATTGCATGGTCTGGATCACCGTTTCCACATCGTCCAGCAGCAGGCTCTCGGTCAACTCCAGCACCAGGCCGCCCGCCCTGGCCCCGCTGCGCTGCAGGGCCGTGCGGACCTGGTCGATGAAATCGGGCTGACGGAACTGGCGGGCGCTGATGTTGACCGACACATGCAGCTTGCACAGGGCCGGGTCGCGGGCCCAGGCCGCGAGCTGCTGACAGGCGGTTTCCAGCACCCAGCGGCCGATGGGCACAATCAGCCCGCAGGCCTCGGCAAAGGGGATGAAGGTCATGGGTGACACCATCGCCAGACCGGGTGGATGCCAGCGCAGCAGGGCTTCGACGCCCACGAGACGCTGGTCGGCATCCACTTGAGGCTGGTAGTTGAGGGCAAACTCACCTTGGCTCAGTGCGCGGCGCAAGCCAGCCTCCATTTCCACCCGTACGTCGACTGCCTGCTGCATTGCCAGGTTGTAGAAGCGGATCGCGTTGCGCCCCGCCTCCTTGGCCTGGTAGAGCGAAAGGTCGGCCTGCTTGAGCAGCGCGTCGCCCCCTTCGCCTTGGTCGCAAAACAGTGTCACGCCCATGCTGGGCGTGATGAAGTGCACCTCGCCCTCGAGGGTGATGGGCTGGCACAGGGTGCTGCGCAGCTTTTCCGCGATGGCCTCCGCCGTGATTGCCGCGGTCATCTTGTCCTCGTTGAGTCCTTCGAACAGCACCACGAACTCATCGCCACCGAGTCTGGCGGCCGAGTCCGTTTCGCGCAGGGTGGTGCGCAGGCGGCGCGCGATCTCGATGAGGAGCTGGTCTCCCACATCGTGCCCGCGCGTGTCATTGACCGTCTTGAAGTGGTCCAGGTCCAGCAGCAGCACGGCGCCGAATTGATGGTTGCGCGTGCTGGCGATCAGGGCCTGATGCAGGCGGTCCAGCAGCAATCGCCGGTTGGGCAGGCCGGTCAGGGGATCGTAGAACGCGAGCTCCAGGATCTTGCGCTCGGCCTCCCTGGGCTCGCGGATGTCGGAGAAGGTGCCCAGATAGTGGGTGATCTGACCGTGGCCGTTCTTGACCCCCGAGATCGACAGCCACTCGGGATAGATGCCGCCGTCCTTGCGCCGGTTCCATATCTCGCCCTCCCAATGGCCTTCGCGCACGATCGCCTCCCACAGGGTGCGGTAGAAGGTGGCATCGTGCCGCCCCGAACGCAGAAAGGAAGCGGTCTTGCCGATCGCTTCCTCGGCGC
Source organism: Burkholderiales bacterium (assembly GCA_028869035.1). Classification (GTDB taxonomy): domain Bacteria; phylum Pseudomonadota; class Gammaproteobacteria; order Burkholderiales; family Burkholderiaceae_C; genus Hylemonella. The sequence goes on from JAGWTL010000296.1 coordinate 2,874, forward strand.
CGTAGCCGGTCACTTCGCTGAAGGCCTGGTTGACCTGCAGGATGATGCCGCGCTGGTCCGTCACGATCATGCCGTCGCGCGACTGGAAAGCCACGGCCGCGATGCGCATCTGTTCCTCGGTGCGCTTGCGCTCGGTGATGTCCTCGGACATCAGGATGATGCCGCCCACCGTGCCGTGCGTATCGAGCCAGGGGCGGACTTCCCACTTGGTCCAGATCACCGAGCCGTCGGGCCGCACGAAGGGGTCTTCCGCGCCGCTTTCGGTGGCACCTTCGAGGCAGCGGCGGTGCGCCTCCCGCCAGTGTTGCGGCAGGGTGGGGTTGAGCTCGTAGTGGCTTTTGCCGACGATGTTCTGGATCGTCAGCTGGCGATCCCGCAGCCAGCGCTGGCTGGCAAACAGGTAGCGCATTTCCCGGTCCAGCATCACGATGCCGACCGGGGCATTGTCGATGAACACGCGCAACTTCTTGTTGGCGTCGGTCAGTTCCTGGGCATTGACTTCCAGCGCATTCTCGAGCAGCTTGCGGTCACGGTCGGCCGCCTGGTAGGCCTCGCTGACAGCTTGCAGCAGCGCGGTCCACTCGCCCGGCGGCAGCGCCCCGTCCGCCAGGCTGTTGCGCAGTTGGCGCTGGAGCAGCCGATGGTATGGCGGTCCGGCTGACGCTGCAGGGGTGGAGCCCATCTCATCTATTCGGTCAAGGTGGTCAGCGTCATGGTCTGGTTGTGCAGCTCACACCTGGCCACGTCTTTGAAGGGGGCCAATTCGCCGTAGGAATAAAAACCGGCGATGACCGCGGCCGGGCCGAGGCCCTCGCGCATGATGTCGAGTTCCTCCTCGGTCAGCTGGCCCAGCACCAGGCGACGGCCGACGCAGCTGACCACCAGACACAGGCTGGGTCGGCCCTCGGTTTTGGCGATCGCTTCCTGGGTGGCTGCACCGGAGGCGTC
>JAGWTL010000297.1 GCA_028869035.1 Burkholderiales bacterium
GCACCGTGGTACTGGAGCTGGCGGTGGCGCGGGAGGCCGCCCGCGCGCAGCCACGCGCCATGTGGCGCACGGTGCTGGGCGCGGTGCGCAACAGCGTCATCCATCCCGTGCCCCTGCCCATCCTGGCCGGCCTGCTGTTTGCGCAGACGGGCTGGGCGCTGCCGGAGGTGGTGGACCGTCCGCTGCAATGGCTGGGCCAGGCCTTCGGGCCGCTGGCGCTGCTGCTGGTGGGGGTGACGCTGGCCGGCACGGCTGTGGGGCCGCACCTGCGCGGCGCGCTGGGTATCACCGCGGCCAAGAACCTGCTGATGCCGGCCCTGGTGGCGCTGCTGGGCTGGCTGCTGGGGCTGGGCGGCCTGCCGCTGGTGGTGATGGTGGTGACGGCCGCGCTGCCGATCGGCGCCAATGTGTTCCTGTTTTCCCAGCGCTACGCGGTGGCGCAAGACCTGGTGACGGCCTGCGTCATTGTCTCCAACGTCGCAGCGCTGTTGACGCTGCCCCTGGTGATGTATCTGGCCGGTCTGCGTTGATGGCGCAGAACTTGTGAAGAAATCGTATCGGGCGTCGTCGTCGATCTGTGGCGAGGTGCTCAGGGCGCCAGGCGCACGCGGTCCCAGCCACCCTGGTCGTCGGGCCGGTAGCACAGGCGATCGTGCAGGCGGCTGGGCCGGCCCTGCCAGAATTCCCAGCGGTCGGGCACCAGGCGGTAGCCGCCCCAATGCGGCGGACGTGGTGGCTTGAGCAGAAACTGTGCGGCGTATTTCGCCGCATTGGCCACCAGCACGCTGCGGCCGCTGATGACCTGACTCTGCGGGCTGGCCCAGGCCCCGATGCGCGAATCGAGCGGGCGGCTGTGGAAGTATTCGTCGCTCTCCTCGGCGCTGACCGGTTCCACCCGGCCTTCGATGCGCACCACCCGCTCCAGCTCGACCCAGTGGAACTGCAGCGCGGCAAACGGGTTGCCCGCCAGTTCACGGCCCTTGCGGCTGTCGTAGTTGCTGTACCAGACGATGCCGCGCGCGTCGTAGCCCTTGATCAGCACCACGCGGGTGGAGGGGCGCAGATTGCTGCCGACGGTGGCGACCGTCATGGCATTGGGCTCGGGGATCTCGGAGCGGATGGCTTCCTGCAGCCACTGGTCGAACTGCTGCAATGGGTCGCTGTGCGAGGCATCCTCGCTCAGTTCATGGCGTTCGTAGCTCTTGCGCAGGTCGGCGATGGAGGAGGGCATGCCGCAAGTGTAAAGCCCTCGTCTAAGCGGGCGCGGGTTGTCTCAATCTGCGAAAACACCCGACTCCCCTAGGGCATACCCCTATGACTTGGGGCTAGGCTTCCCCTACGCTGGCGCGGTCTCAACAACAGAGCGGGCTACATCATGCGCCGCTTATATAGAGAGGACCCATGCCCATGAGCACCAAGCTGAATATCAACGGCAAGGCGGTTGCCGCCAAGTCCGAACCCGACACGCCCCTGTTGTGGGTGATCCGCGATGAACTGGGCCTGACCGGCACCAAGTTCGGCTGCGGCGCCTCGCACTGCGGCGCCTGTACCGTGCACCTCAATGGCGAGGCCGTGCGTTCCTGCCAGACGCCGCTGGCCAGCGCCGCCGGCAAGAAGGTGGCCACCATCGAGAGCCTGTCGCGCGACAACAGCCATCCGCTGCAGCAGGCCTGGATCAAGCACGATGTGCCGCAGTGCGGCTACTGCCAGTCCGGCCAGCTCATGAGCGCGGCCGCCCTGCTGTCCAAGAACAAGAACCCCAGCGATGCGGACATCGACGCCGCCATGAGCGGCAACATCTGCCGCTGCGGCACCTATCCCCGCATCAAGGCCGCCATCAAGGATGCAGCCGCCGCCCTGCGCAAGACCGCCTGAGGAGATACACCATGAGCACGAACCAAACCTCCCGTCGTGATTTCCTGAAGACCTCATCGTTGGCCGCCGGCGGCCTGCTGATGGGATTTGCCCTGCCGGGCGCCAAGGTCGAAGCCCAGGCCGCCGGCACCGTCTACACGCCCAATGCCTGGGTGCACATCGCCGACGACAACACCATCACGCTGATCTCGGCGCGTTCCGAAATGGGCCAGGGGGTCTACACCTCCATGCCCATGCTGATCGCCGAGGAGCTCAACGTCGGCATCGACCAGATCAAGGTCAGCATCGCGCCGCCGGCCGCGGTCTATGTCAATGCGCTGCTGGGCGCGCAGATCACCGGCGGATCGACCTCTGTGCGTGACGGCTGGGAGAAGCTGCGCGTGGGCGGCGCCCAGGTGCGCGAGATGCTGATCTCCGCCGCGGCCGAGGAATGGAAGGTGGACCGCAGCAAGCTCAAGGCCGAGCGCGGCATGGTGCTGGGCCCCAAGGGCATGAAGGCCAGTTACGGCTCGCTGGCCGCGGCGGCCGCCAAGCTGCCGGTGCCGGAGAAGGTGGCCCTCAAGGACCCGAAGGACTTCAAGATCGTGGGCAAGCGCCTCAAGCGCCTGGACACGCCGGCCAAGGTCAACGGCACGGCCGAGTTCGGCATCGATGTGAAACTGCCGGGCATGGTCTACGCCAGCCTGGAGCAGTGCCCGGTGATCGGCGGCACGGTCAAGAGCTTCGACGCCGCGAAGGCCAAGGGCATGCCGGGTGTGCTCGACGTGGTGCAGATCAACGATGGCGTGGCCGTGGTGGCCGACAGCTACTGGCACGCGGTCAAGGCGCGCCAGGCCCTGAGCGTGCAATGGGACGAGGGGGCCGGGGGCGCGCTGGACCACAACCGTGTGCTGGCCAGCACGCGCGCCGCAGCCGATACGGCCAAGGTGCTGCCCATAGTCAAGCCCGCCGGCAATGTGGCCGATGCCATGAAGGGCGCGGCCAGGGTGATCAAGGCCGAGTACATCACGCCCATGCAGGCGCACGCGCCGCTGGAGCCCATGAACTTCACGGCCCATTTCGAGAACGGGAAAATCCTGCTGATCGGCCCGACCCAGTTCCAGCAGGGCGCGCATGGCGCCGTGGCGGGTGCCCTGGGGCTCAAACCCGAGGACGTCACGCTCAAGACCACTTTTCTCGGCGGGGGCTTCGGCCGCCGTCTGGAGCTGGATTTCGTGGTCCAGGCCGCGCAGATCTCCAAGGCGGTGGGCAAACCCGTCAAGCTGCTGTGGACCCGCGAAGACGACATGACACACGACTACTACCGTCCCCTGGGTCTGAACCAGGTGCAGGCCGGCCTGGACGCCAAGGGCATGCCGGTGGCGCTGCACCACAAGGTCACCTCGCAGTCGATCACGCAGCGCGCCTTCGGCCTGCCCAAGGACACGCTGGACCCCTTCATGGCCGAGGCGGCGGTGGGCCCCTATGCCATCGCCAACACCCAGCATGACCTGGTCATCCACGACAGCGGCATGCGTGTGGGTTACTGGCGCGCGGTGAGCCACAACATGAATGCCTTCGCCAACGAGAGCTTCATGGACGAGCTGGCGCTCGCCGCGGGCAAGGACCCCTACCAGTACCGCATGGCCATGCTCAAGAGCCAGCCGCGTTTTGCCCGTGTGCTCAAGCTCGCGGCCGACAAGGCCGGCTGGGGCAAGCCCCTGCCCAAGGGCCGCGCGCGCGGCATTGCGCTGATGGAGGGATACGACACCTATATGGCGCAGGTGGCCGAGGTGTCGGTCAAGGACGGCGAGGTCAAGGTGCACCGCGTGACCGTGGCGGCCGATCTGGGGCGCATGGTCAACCCGGACACGGTGGAAGCCCAGATCCAGTCCAGCATCGTGTTCGGCATGTCGGCCGGCCTGATGCAGGAAATCACCCTGGACAAGGGCCGGGTGCAAC
>JAGWTL010000298.1 GCA_028869035.1 Burkholderiales bacterium
ATCGCCCAGCACCCGGACCTGCGCATCGGCGTGGTGCCGGTGATCAACCTGGAGTGGATCCAGAAACTCTGGCGCGACAAGCACCAGCGCGGCTACAGCACCGAGGCGGTGACCGACACCATCCTGCGCCGCATGCCCGACTACGTGAACTACATCGTGCCGCAGTTCGCGCACACGCACGTGAACTTCCAGCGCGTGCCCATGGTGGACACCTCCAACCCTTTCATCTCGCGCGACATTCCCTCGGCCGACGAAAGCATGGTGGTGATCCGTTTCGCCAACCCCAAGGGCATCGACTTCCCCTACCTGCTGAACATGATCGACAACTCCTGGATGAGCCGGGCCAACACCATCTGCGTGCCCGGCGGCAAGATGGAACTGGCCATGCAGCTGATTTTCACGCCCTTCGTCTGGCGCATGATGGAACGGCGCAAGCGCGCCCTGGGGGCGATCTGAGATGGCCGCTCACATGACATCCCCCCCGTCCGAACTCGCTGCTCGCATGGCCAACGCCATCCGTATGCTGGCGGTTGATGCCGTCGAGCAGGCCAAGTCCGGCCACCCCGGAGCGCCCATGGGCATGGCCGACATCGCCGAAGTGCTGTGGAACCGCCACCTGCGCCACAACCCGGCCAATCCGCAGTGGGCCGACCGCGACCGCTTCGTGCTCTCCAACGGGCACGGCTCCATGCTGCTGTATGCGCTGCTGCATCTCACCGGTTATGACCTGCCGATGGAGGAGATCAGACGCTTCCGCCAGCTGCACAGCAAGACCGCCGGCCATCCCGAAGTCGGCGTGACGCCCGGCGTGGAAACCACCACCGGTCCCCTGGGGCAGGGCATTGCCAATGCCGTGGGCATGGCGCTGGCCGAGAAGCTGCTGGCCCGGGAATTCAACCGCGACGAACTGGCCATCGTCGATCACCACACCTACACCTTCCTCGGTGACGGTTGCATGATGGAGGGCATCAGCCACGAGGCCTGCTCGCTGGCCGGTACGCTGCGCCTGTCCAAGCTCATCGCGCTTTACGACGACAACGGCATCTCCATCGACGGCCATGTCGAAGGCTGGTTCACCGATGACACGCCGGCGCGTTTCCGCGCGTACGGCTGGCATGTGATCTCCCAGGTCGACGGCCACGATCCCGCCGCCATCGACCGCGCCATCGCCGAGGCGCGCGCCCAGGCGCAGCGCCCCGACGGCAAGCCCACCCTGATCTGCTGCAAGACCGTGATCGGCCAGGGCGCGCCCAACAAGGCCGGCACCCACGACGTGCACGGCGCGGCACTCGGCGCGGCCGAGGTGGCCGCCACACGCGAGGCGCTGGGCTGGACCGCCGCGCCTTTCGAGATACCCGCCGACGTGGCCCAGGCCTGGAATGCCGTGACGCGCGGCCAGGCCCTGCAGGAAGAGTGGCGGCAGCGTTTCGAGCGTTACCGCACGCTCTACCCGGACGATGCGGCCGAGTTCGAGCGCCGCATGCAGGGCGACCTGCTGCCCGAATTCGGCGAGCGCCTGTCGCAGATCTTCGAGACTGTCGCTGCGCGCACGGACGCCGTGGCCACGCGCAAGGCCAGCCAGAATGCGCTGGACCTGCTGGCCCCGCTGCTGCCCGAGTTCTTTGGTGGCAGCGCCGACCTGACCGGTTCCAACCTGACCAATTTCAAGAACTGCACGTTGGCCGGACGCGACGTCTGGGGCAACCATCTGTCCTACGGCGTGCGCGAGTTCGGCATGGCCGCCATCATGAACGGCATCGGCCTGCACGGCGGCTACATCCCCTACGGCGGCACCTTCCTGACCTTCAGCGACTACAGCCGCAATGCCATCCGCATGGCCGCGCTGATGAAGCAGCGCGTGGTGCATGTGTTCACCCACGACTCCATCGGCCTGGGCGAGGACGGCCCGACGCACCAGTCGGTCGAGCATGTGCCTTCGCTGCGCATCATTCCCAACCTGGATGTCTGGCGCCCGGCCGACGGCCTGGAGACGGCGGTGGCCTGGGCCTGCGCCATCGAGCGCCGCGACGGTCCCAGCGCGCTGGCGCTGTCCCGGCAAAACCTGCCACGTCTGGCGGATCGCGCCGAGCTGGCGGCCCATATCCGTCGAGGTGGCTACATCCTGGCCGAGCAGGACGGGCCCGAGGCCGTGATCATCGGCACCGGCTCCGAAACCTCGCTGGCCATGCTGGCGCATGCGCAACTGGCCAAGGAAGGCATCAGCACGCGCGTGGTGTCCATGCCCTGCAGCAATGTGTTCGACCGTCAGCCCCCCTCCTACCAGGACGCCGTGCTGCCGCTGGACCTGCCCGCCGTGGCAGTGGAGGCCGCGCACCCGGATTTCTGGCGCAAGTACGTCGGCCGCCGCGGCCATGTGGTGGGCATCGCCAGCTTCGGCGAGTCGGCGCCGGCCAAGGACCTGTACCAGCACTTTGGCATCACGGTGGAAGCCATCGTGCAGGCCGTGCGGGGGCTGGTGCGCGAACGTGCCGCAGCGGCCGCCTGATCTTTTTTGCCAGATTTACTTCCATGAATAAGCAAGTAAACACGTCTTTCGATCTGGTCATGTTCGACCTGGACGGCACGCTGATCGAAACCGCGCCTGAAATCTGCGACGCCGTCAACGACACGCTGCAGCACTTTGGCCTGGCGCAGGTGCAGCAGGACCAGGTGGACCGCTGGATCGGCCATGGCACGCGCGAGCTGCTGGTGCAGGCGCTGGCCCAGGTGCGCAGGCTCACGGTGGAGGAGGTTCGCCGCTGTGATGACTTGCCCCTCATCGCCGCCGAATTCGATCGCCATTACCAGCGCCGCTGCGGCACACGCAGCCACCTGTATCCGCATGTGCTCGAGGTGATCGAGAGCTTGCGTGCCCAGGGCGTCTACCTGGCCGTGGTCACCAACAAGGAGGCGCGTTACACGCGCACCGTGCTGGCCGCCCATGCCCTCGAGCCGCTGTTCGACCGCGTGGTCAGCGGCGACACCTTGCCGACCAAAAAACCCGATCCGGCCGGCATCCACAGCTGCCTGGCGCAGTTCCAGGTGGACGCCGCGCGCGCCCTGTTTGTCGGCGACTCGTCGATCGACGTGGCCAGCGCGCGCAATGCCGGTGTGCCGGTCTGGGCGCTGCCCTATGGCTACAACATGGGCCAGCCCATCGAGGCCTGCGGGCCCGATCGCGTGATTCCCGACTTCCGGCAGCTGTTGAATTGACAAACCATAACAGGAGAGCTTTGTGACGATCAAGGTAGGCATCAACGGCTTCGGCCGCATCGGGCGCAACGTGCTGCGTTCGGCCGTGGCGAACTTCAAGGACATCGAAATCGTGGCCATCAACGACCTGCTCGAGCCCGACTACCTGGCCTACATGCTCAAGTACGACAGCGTGCACGGCCGCTTCAAGGGCGAAGTCAGCGTCGAAGGCGCCAGCCTGATCGTCAACGGCAAGAAAATCCGCCTCACGCAGGAGCGGGATCCGGCCAACCTCAAGTGGTCTGAAGTGGGCGCCAACATCGTGATCGAATCCACCGGTCTCTTCCTGGACAAGGCCGGCGCCGAGAAGCACCTGGCCGCCGGCGCCAAAAAAGTCATCATCTCCGCCCCCAGCAAGGACGACACCCCCATGTTCGTCTATGGCGTGAACGACAAGACCTACGCCGGCCAGGCCATCATCTCCAACGCCAGCTGCACCACCAACTGCCTGGCCCCCGTGGCCAAGGTGCTCAACGACAAATGGGGCATCAAGCGCGGCCTCATGACCACCGTGCACGCCGCCACCGCCACCCAGAAGACCGTGGACGGCCCCAGCA
>JAGWTL010000299.1 GCA_028869035.1 Burkholderiales bacterium
CTGGTAGCCATGCGTTTCTACCGCGAACTCGTGGACGGCAACGCCGAGAGCGCCTCGGCCATCTACCGCAATATCGCGCGGATTCTGGCGGGGCGGTTGGGGGAGTCCAGTCTGATGTTGGCGGATCTCAAGAAACGCGAAGGCGTTTGATTTTTTTGCTGCGTTTGTAGTTTGCGTGGCTTGGCCGGGATGTGCCTCCGGCAGGGCAGTCCCTTTTCTTTGGCGAAGCAAAGAAAGATGACTCGCCCGCCGGGGCGAGACCCGGCAACGCAGGCACACCCAAACCCAGGCAAAAAAATAGGGAAGCGGATAATCCACCCCATGCCCCGCAACACCAACCCAGACAAATCCGAAAAAGACCTGCTCTTCAAAGGCATCGCCATCACCCTGATCGGCGTGGTCATCCTGCTGGGCCCGTATTTCGCACGCTCTCCGGCGGTGCAGGAGCTGCTGACCGGAGGACGCGTGGTGGGCTGGTTCGCCCTGGTCCTCGGACTCGCTTTTCTAGGCCAGTACTTCCTGCGTCGACGCGCGAGACGGTAGGCCGAGCCGCGCTGGCGAGACGTATTGCTGGCGGAAGATCTCGAAGGGCATGGTGTCGGCCGCCTCGATGGCCTTCTGGTCCTCGATCGACTTGCGCGCCATCTGCTCGTAACGCAACTGCTGCTGCGGTGTCCACGGGCGGGCCAGCAGGTCCCGGCGTGTCAACTGCGAACGGGCGCGCACAAAACGCAGGAAGGAGTTGTCGTGCCCGCTCGCCATGTCGGCCAGCACACGCGCGGAAGGCAGGCTGGAGGGGTCGGCCAGGCCGGCACGGGCCGAGGCCAGAGCCGCGCTGTAGTCGCTGCCACCGTGCGCGGCATCCAGCGCACGCGCGATGGGCTCGCAGGCCTGCACCAGTTCACTGCCCCAGTCTTTCAGCGTGACTGCCTGGCCACCGCGCAGCAGCTGCAAGCCGGGTTCACGCCCGCGCGCCGCGGTGAGGTGCTGGTTACGCGCGAGTTCGGCGATTTCCTGCGGCGTGTCTTCGGGGCTGTCGCTCTGCAGGCAGTGCAAGAGGAAGACATCCAGGAAACGCATGGTCTGCGCGTTGATGCCCACGGGCTCGAAGGGGTCCAGGTCCATGAGACGCACTTCCACGTACTCCACGCCGCGCTCGCGCAGGGCGTGCAGCGGGCGCTCGCCCTGAAAGATGGTGCGCTTGGGGCGGATGGTGCCGTAGAACTCGTTCTCGATCTGCAGCAGGCTGGTGGCGAGCTGGATGTAGTCGCCCCCCGGGTTCAACACACCCAGGGCTTCGTAGGCCGGCCAGGGCCGCGTGAGCGCGTCGTGCAGCGAGGCGGCGTAGCCTTCCAGGCTGTTGTAGCTCACGGCCAGCGAGGCCTGCGCGTCGCTCTGGTAACCCAGGCGCCCCATGCGCAGCGAGGTGCCGTGCGGCATGTACAAGGCCTTGCCGTCCAGCGACTGCAGCTCGTGCTGGCGGCCTTCGACGAATGTGGAGCATACGGCCGGCGAGGCGCCGAAGAGGTAGAGCAGCAGAAAGGCGTGGCGACGGAAGTTGCGGATCAGCGCAAAGTACTGCGCGTTGCTGACGCCTGGCAGCGACCAGTTGTAGTGGATGCCGGAGATGGTCTGCATGCGTCGGCCATAACGATGGCCCAGGCCCATGCGGTAGACGCTCTTGGCGCGTCCGATGTTCGAAGAGCCGTAGCGCCCCAGCGGAATGGTTTCGTCGGTGGGCAGGCCGCAGGGCATGCTGGAGACCCAGAGCATCTCGTCGCCGGCCTCGCGCAGGCTGCGGTAGGTGTACTGGTGGGTCTCGGTGAGTTCGTCCAGACAGGCCTGCACGCCGGCATGCACCCCGGTGATGAGTTCGAGCTGCGACTCGGAATAGTCCGTCGTGATGTGCGGGTGCGTGAGCGCCGAGCCCAGGGCCCCCGGATGCGGGGTGAGCGCCAGCTTGCCATCAGGCAGCGCGCGCAGGCTTTCCTTCTCGATGCCACGACGGATGCCCCGCAGCCGCTCGGGGGCCAGGGGCGTGATCACGGTGGGGCTGCTCATGCGAAGGTCCTGGGCATCGGGTCTTTGTAACGGGACACGGAAGTTACCATGAGGGGATAAACCCTGCCGAGCAGGGTCTTGGACGTTTCACCCATCGGCATGAGCCTGAACCCCGCCACTCTCACCGCCCCCGGCCCCCTGGCCGAAACACAAGCCATGTTTACCGCGCTGCAACAGCGCGCACTGGCCATCGGCCTGACCCTGCGCAGCCCGCCGCCTCTGCCCACCACCTGCTGTGGCCGTGGTTGCAATGGCTGTGTATGGGAGGGCTTCTACGCCGCGGCGGACTACTGGCGGGAAGAGGCTGAGCTGCAGTTGCAGTTGCAGCTGCAGGGCTGAACAGTCGATGCCTGACACTTCAGTATTGGTCGCCGCTGGCTATCTGCTGGCCAGCCTGCTCACCTATGCCATCTACGCCAAGGACAAGCATGCCGCGCGCCAGGGCGGGCGCCGTGTGCCGGAGCGCACTCTGCACCTGCTGGCCCTGCTGGGTGGCTGGCCCGGTGCACTCATCGCCCTGCAAAGACTGCGGCACAAGACCCGCAAGACAGGCTTCCTGCTCGTGCTCGTACTGACTGTGGTGCTCAATCTCGCTGGTCTGCTGCTGCTCTACCGATGAACTGGGCCGGGCATGCCCGGGCTAGCCGCGCGTACCCAGCTCCCTCGTCGCCCGACCCACTTCGTGCTGGCCCTGGGCGCTGCCGCTGCCGGGCACTGTCTCGCCAGTGCGGTCCAGCACCTCGGCCAGGTGCTGCTGCAGGCGCACGTCGGCGTTCTCGTCGATGCCGATCCAGGCACCCTGGGTCATGGTGATGTGGGCGGCCTCCACGCTGCCGGCGCCTGCACACAGCGTGGTGCGCGTGGGTGCGCCCTCGCTGGCCAGCACCAGCATGGCGGGCACCACGGCCTCAGGCTGCAGGGCGCGCAGCACTTCGGCCGGCATCAGGTCTTCGGTCATGCGCGTGGCCGCCGTAGGGGCCAGGCTGTTGACGCGGATGTCGTGCTTGGCGCCTTCCAGGGACAGCGTCTGCATCAACCCGACCAGGGCCAGCTTGGCCGCGCCGTAGTTGCTCTGGCCGAAGTTGCCGTAGAGGCCGCTGGACGAGGTGGTCATCACGATGCGGCCGTATTTCTGCGCCGTCATGTGCGGCCACACGGCCTTGCAGCAGTGCACCGCGCCCATGAGGTGCACGTCCAGCACCAGGCGAAAGTCAGCCAGGTCCATCTTGGCGAAGCTCTTGTCGCGCAGGATGCCGGCGTTGTTGACCAAGATGTCCACGCGGCCCCAGGCATCCACCGCCTGCTGCACCATGGCTTGCACGGCCTCGAAGTCGGTGACGGATGCCGCGTTCGCCATGGCCTCGCCACCGGCGGCGCGGATCTCGTCCACCACCTGCTGCGCGGCGCTGGCCGAGCCGCCCGAGCCGTCGCGCGCGCCGCCCAGGTCGTTCACCACCACCCTGGCACCGCGTCTGGCCAATGCCAGCGCGTGCTGCCGGCCCAGGCCGCCGCCGGCGCCGGTCACGATGGCCACCCGGCCCTTGAAGTCGATCATGCTGTCTCCTTGTTGACGGTCGATATGTGCTCAAATCTTATCGGACCGCGCAAGCCCGCCCCGTCACCGAATCGACAGCCATGGAACTGAACCGCACCGTCATCGAAACCCCGCCGCGCGACGCGGCCACCGTGGTCATGCTGCGCGACGCGCCCGGCGGGCTGGA
>JAGWTL010000300.1 GCA_028869035.1 Burkholderiales bacterium
CATGAAGATCGCCATCGTCGGCTCCGGCATCTCCGGCCTGGCCGCGGCCCATGCCCTGCAGGGCCGGGCCGAGCTCACCCTGTTTGAAGCAGGCAGCTATTTCGGCGGCCACACCCACACGGTGGACGTGACCCTGCCGACGGCGCAGGGCCCGACCACCTGGGGCGTGGACACCGGCTTCCTGGTCTTCAACGAGCGGACCTACCCCAACCTGATCCGCCTGTTCGGCGAGCTGGGTATTCCCACGGCCAAGACCGACATGTCCTTCTCGGTCCAGGCCGGTACCGCCGGCCGCCGCCTGGAGTGGAACGGCGCCAGCCTCAACAGCGTGTTTGCCCAGCGCGGCAACCTTTTCAACTGGCGTTTCCTGCGCATGCTGCGCGAGGTGTTGCGCTTCAACCGCTTGGCGACCGAGCTGGCCGAGGCCGGGGCCGACGCCCAGCTGGTCCAGCCCCTGGGTGTCTGGCTGGATGTGCAGGGCTTCAGCACCGAGTTCCGGGAGTGGTACTTCCTGCCCATGATGGCCTGCATCTGGAGCTGCCCGACGGCGCAGATGCTGGAGTTTCCTGTGGCCACCATGATCCGCTTCTGCCACAACCACGGCCTGGTCCAGGTGAACGGTCGGCCGCAGTGGTGGACGGTGCGTGGCGGCGCGCGCTCCTATGTCGAGAAGATCGTGGCGCGCATCGCCGACAAGCGCCTGAACACCCCCGTGCGCCGCATCGAGCGCGATGCGCAGGGCGTGACCGTCGGCACCGACCAGGGCGCCCAGCGCTTTGACCAGGTCGTGCTGGCCACCCACTCCGACCAGGCCCTGGCCCTGCTACGCCAGCCCTCGACCGATGAGACCCGCGTGCTGGGTGCCATACGCTACCAGGCCAACCGTGCCGTGCTGCACACCGATGCCAGCGTGCTGCCCCGCCGTCGCCTGGCCTGGGCCGCCTGGAACTATGAACGTGCAGCTGCCAGCGACCAGGAAAACAGCCGCGTCTGCCTGCACTACCTGCTCAACCAGCTGCAGCCCCTACCTTTCGAGCAGCCGGTACTGGTCTCGCTCAACCCCTTGCGCGAGATCGACCCGCAATATGTGCTGGGCAGCTACGACTATGCCCACCCGGTGTTCGACCTGGATGCCATCGCCGCGCAGAAGGCCTTGCCCCAGCTGCAGGGCCGCCAGTGCACCTGGTACACCGGCGCCTGGACAGGTTACGGTTTTCATGAGGACGGCCTCAAATCCGGCCTGTCGGTCGCGCAGCAACTGCTGGCACGCTTGGCGTACCGGGAGGCGGCATGAGCGATATTGGTGTGCCGCTCATCGGCCGTGGCCAGGTGCGCCACACGCGCCTGCGCCCGGCGCGCCATGCCTTTGCCTACGCCACCTTCTTCCTGATGCTGCCGCTGCGCAGCATGCGCCGCTATGGCAGCGGCGAGCTGGCGCACAACCGCGCCGGCTGGCTCAGCTTCCATGACAGCGACCACGGCGACGGCCGCAGCGCCGCCCAAGGCGGGGCCCTGGGCTGGATGGAAGAGCTGCTGCGGCGCGAAGGCATTCTTGATGCCGACGGCGAGGTCTGGTTGCACTGCTACCCGAGGGTGCTGGGCTACACCTTCAAGCCCGTGAGCTTCTGGTATTGCCACCGCGCCGACGGCACGCTGCGTGCCATTGTGGCCGAGGTCAACAACACCTTCGGCGAACGCCACTGCTACCTGCTCGATGCGCCGCGTTACGGCCAGGAGCAGCGCGCCAGCAAGGTCTTCCATGTGTCGCCGTTCTGCCGTGTGGAGGGTGAGTACCGCTTCCGTTTCCTGCGCACCGTGCGCGACGGCATGGAGCGCACCGTCGCCTGTGTCGACCTGGACGACAGCCAGGGCCTGCTGCTGCAGACCAGCGTCAGCGGCGTGCTGCAACCCTACACCACCCGCAGTGCCAGCCGTGTGCTGTGGCGCCAGCCGGCCATGACGCTGGCCTTGATCGCCCACATCCACTGGCAGGCCCTGCGCCTGTGGCTCAAGCGCGTCCCGTTCGTCCGCAAGCCGGCACCGCCGGCCGATTTCGTCACCCGTTCCATTTCCAGCTGACATCGCCATGAACTCCACCACTGCCTCCCGCATGACGCTGCCGCGCAGCGCGCCCGCCAGTGCCCGCTCCGTCCTGCGCCTGCTCGAGCGCCTGCGCCACGGCACGCTGAGCCTGCAGTTGCCCGATGGCACGCAACTGCGCTACGGCAAGGGCGATGCGCCCCATGCCAGCCTGGTGCTGCATGACTGGGCCGTGTTCGGCGCCACCATCAAGTCCGGCGACATCGGCTTTGCCGAAAGTTACATGGCCGGCCAGTGGAGCAGCCATGATCTGGCCGCGTTGCTGCGCCTGTTCATCCGCAACCGCCAGGACCTGGAAGACCTGGTCTACGGCAGCTGGCTGGGCAGCCTGTACTACCGCCTGCGCCACCTTTTTCACCGCAACACCAAGGCCAACAGCCGCAAGAACATCCACGCCCATTACGACCTGGGCAACGCTTTCTACCGCCTGTGGCTGGACGAGACCATGAACTACTCCTCGGCCTGGTTCGAGGGCAATCCGGCCGGCGACATGGTCGCGGCCCAGCAGGCCAAGGTACGGCGCGCGTTGCGCATGGCCGGCGTGCAGCCGGGCGACCGCGTGCTGGAGATCGGCTGCGGCTGGGGCGCGCTGGCCGAGATGGCGGTGAGCGACTTTCAGGCGCGCATCTCGGGCGTCACGCTCAGCACCGAGCAGCTGGCCTGGGCGCAGGAGCGCGTGGGTCGCCTCGGTCCGGAGGCGGCCGCCCGCGCCGACCTGCGGCTGCAGGACTACCGCGACATCAATGACGGGCCCTACGACGCCATCTGCTCCATCGAGATGGTGGAGGCTGTGGGACGCGAATACTGGCCGGTCTACTTCGAGACCGTGAGCCGCCTGCTGCGCCCGGGCGGGCGCGCCTGCATCCAGAGCATCGTCATCGACGATCGCCTGTTCGAGCGCTACGTCCGCTCCACCGACTTCATCCAGCAGTACATCTTCCCCGGGGGCTGTCTGCCTTGCCCGGCGGAGTTCCGCCGCCAGGCTGCGGCCGCCGGCCTGCGCGTGGCCGACGAACTGTGCTTCGGCGCCGACTACGCCGAGACCCTGCGCCGCTGGCGCCGCCAGTTCCTGACCGAGCGCAGCCGCATCCTGCAGCTAGGCTTTGACGAAAGGTTCATGCGACTATGGGAGTTCTACCTCGCCTATTGCGAAGCCGCGTTCGACGAAGCGAACATCGACGTCGTCCAGTACACGCTGCAAAAAGTCTAGTGCTCGCACTCCTGTGCGCCGGCGCCGCCCTGCTGCGCGCCGAGCCCCTGCCGGCGGCGGCGCCGACCCCGCTGGCTGAGCTGCGCGCGGCCGGCAGCGGCAGCTACACCTGGTGGGGCTTCACGGTCTATGAGGCCAGCCTGTGGGTGGCGCCGGGCTTTGACGCCGCCGACCTTGCGCGCCAGCGTTACGTGCTGGAGCTGAAGTATGCGCGCGCCTTCAAGGGCAGCGATATCGCGCAACGCTCGCTGGACGAGATGCGGCGCATCGGCGCCTTCAGCGAGACGCAGGCCCAGCGCTGGCTGCAGGCCATGCAGCGTGCCTTTCCCGATGTGCGGCCGGGCGACCGGCTGCTGGGTGTGCACGAGCCGGGGCGCGGCGCGCAGTTCTACGCCAACGGGCGGCTCACGGCCGAGATAAGCGATGCGCGCTTTGCCGAGCTGTTCTTCGGCATCTGGCTGTCGGA
>JAGWTL010000301.1 GCA_028869035.1 Burkholderiales bacterium
GGGTTCTTGAAGAAGCTGCCGGCATTGCCAATCACGGCCGGGTCGGGCAGCTTGGCACGGCGGATCTCGCAGATCCAGTCGTAGATCTGGCGTGCGGTCGGTTGGCGCAGGCCGGTTTCGACCATCTTGCGCTCCAGGTCCAGGTAACCCAGCACCGGCTTCCAGGCCTTGGGCAGTGCCAGCCGCACCCGGGCGATCAGGGCACGCCCCGCCAGCCCGAAACCTGGGACGGCCGCGTTGGCGGCGTGCTTGAACACCGAGTCGCGGTAGGCAAACCCGCACTGGGCGGCATCCAGCGTGAAGGCCTGTCCGGTCTCCAGGTTGATGGCATCCAGCGAATGGAAACGGTCCTGCAACTCGACGCCATAGGCGCCGATGTTCTGCACCGGCGCAGCCCCCACGGTGCCGGGAATCAGAGCCAGGTTCTCCAGGCCCGGCCAGCCCTGGTCCAGAGTCCAACGCACAAGCTCATGCCAGTTCTCGCCGCCCCCGGCCTCGACAATCCAGGCTTTGGGCGTCTCGTCGACCAGACGCCGGCCCGCGATCTCCACCTTGAGCACCACGGGCTTCACATCCCCGGTCAACACGATATTGCTGCCCCCACCCAGCACGAATTTGGGTGCCGGGGCCAGCACCGGATCAGCCAAGACGGCAGACACGTCGGCCTCCTGCAACACCCGGACCAGGGTATGGGCCCGGGCGACGATGCGGAAGGTGTTGTACGGCTGGAGCGGGACGTTTTTCTCGACTAACATAGTCCCTCTAGGGGGGTCGGCAACAGACCCTGATTCTCTCACTGGACTCTAGCCTCAGAAAAAATACAGTCATGCCTTCTTTTGACACCGTCTGCGAAGCCGATATGGTCAAGGTCAAAAACGGCGTGGAGAACTCCGCCAAGGAGATCAACACCCGCTTCGACTTCAAGGGAACCTCGGCCCACATAGAAATCAAGGACAAGGAAATCACCGTCACCGGCGACGCCGACTTCCAACTCGAACAGATCCTGGAAATACTGCGTAACAAGCTGACCAAGCAGTCGGTTGATGTGCGCTTCCTGGACATCGGCGAGCTGCAGAAGATCGGCGGCGACAAGGTCAAGAAACTCATCAAGGTACGCAACGGCATCGAAGCCGAACTGGCCAAGAAGATCCAGCGCCTGATCAAGGACAGCAAGCTCAAGGTGCAGGCCGCCA
Source organism: Burkholderiales bacterium (assembly GCA_028869035.1). Classification (GTDB taxonomy): domain Bacteria; phylum Pseudomonadota; class Gammaproteobacteria; order Burkholderiales; family Burkholderiaceae_C; genus Hylemonella. Next base: position 1,194 of record JAGWTL010000301.1, read on the forward strand.
TCCAGGAGGACAAATTGCGCGTCACCGGCGCCAAGCGTGACGATCTGCAGGCCGTGATGGCCCTGTTGCGCAAGGAGATTAGCGACGTGCCCATCAGCTTCAACAACTTCCGCGATTGAGGCCGGCGCCATGAACTGCCGGGTCCTGTTGCTGCTCTGCACCATCGTCGTGATGGGCGCAGCGCAGGCGCAGACCGTGGAACTGTCGGGCATCCTGGGCGGCAAGGCGCTGCTGGTGGTCAACGGCGGGCCGCCCAAGAGCGTGGCCGCGGGCCAGAGCCACCAGGGCGTCAAGGTGATCGCCGCCGAAGCCAACCAGGCCATTGTGGAGGTGAACGGCACGCGCCAGACCCTGCGCCTGGGTCAGGCCCCCTTCAATGCCGATGCCCGGGCCGAAGGCGGCGACCAACGCCGCATTGTCCTGCATGCGGGCGCCAACGGGCACTTCCGCACCGCGGGGCAGATCAACGGACGCACGGTCAATTTCATCGTCGACACCGGCGCCTCGGTGGTGTCGCTCAGCGTCACCGACGCCGACGCCATCGGCCTGCCCTACAAGTCAGGGCAGATGGTGCAGGTCGGCACCGCCAACGGCGTCACCGTGGGCTGGGTGACCAAGCTGGCCACCGTGCGCCTGGGCAGCGTGGACGTCTACGATGTGGAAGCCCTGGTCACCCCGGCCCCCATGCCCTACGTGCTGCTGGGCAACAGCTACCTGACACGCTTCCAGATGACCCGAACCAATGACCAGATGGTGCTGGAGCGCCGGTATTGACGCTGCTGGTATCCTAGACTTGAATTCCTGAGCACGCGCCGTGACAGTCCAAAACGAAAACGAGTACGAAGACCTGCTGGGCCTGTGGTCGGACCTGGAGTCCGGCCTGGGCATCCTGCTGGGCAGCCCCCTGAGCGTGCAGGAATTCGAGCAGCGCGTCTGGCAGTATGACCGCTGGATGCAGGCCCTGCTGCAGCGTGATGCCGACGTCGGCCTCTATCTGCTGTTCCAGCTGGCCACCAACTCCTCGGTCGGCTACAGCGCCTCGCACAGCCTGGTCTGCGCCACCCTGAGCCACCTGATCGCCACCGAACTCAAGCTAGAGCCCAAGGAGCGCGACAGCCTGGTTCACGCTGCGCTGACCATGAACATCGCGATGACCGAGCTGCAGGACCAGCTGGCCCTGCAGACCGAGAAGCTCTCCCCGCCCCAGCTCGAAGCCATCCGCCTGCATGCCCCCAAGGGTGGCCTGATGCTGGCCAACAGCCTGGGCGTGAACGACCCGCTGTGGATCGAGGTAGTGTCCTCGCACCACGACGAATACACCGAGAAGATCGAACTGCGCCTGATGCCCGTGCACAAGCGGCTGGTGCGCATCCTGCGGGTGGTGGACCGCTATGCCGCCATGATCTCGCCGCGCAAGTCACGGGAAGGCCGCAGCGCGACCGAATCCGTGCGCAAAATCATGACGGGCGCCAACGCCTACAACGACGAGATCGGCCATGCACTGGTGCGCGCTGTGGGCCTGTGCCCGCCCGGCACCTATGTGCGCCTGGAGGACAACACCCTGGCCATCGTGATGCGACGCAGCGTGCGCCCCAATCTGCCGCATGTGGCGGTGGTCTCGGGCGCCGATGGCCAGGTGCTGGCGCAGCCGCGCCTGCACCGCACCCTCAGCGGCCGGCCGGTCATCCAGGCGGCGCTCGCGTCCGCGGTGGTGCGCCTGCGACTGAACCACCACCTGATCCTGCAGCTCGGCGCGCACGCCGCCCAGGCGGGCTGAGCGTACGGCCTCTCAGGGCTTCTTTTTCTGCCCGAGCCGGGTTTCGACGCCACGCGCCAGGCGGCCGATGTTCTCGGCATGGCGGTAGATCAGCAGCAGGGACATCAGGCTGACGGTAAAGAGCACCGCTCCCTCCATGTACCAGGCCAGGCCGTCGCCGAAGATGTAATACAGGGGCGCGAACACGGCCGCCACCAGCGCCGCCAGCGAGGAATAGCGGAAGAAGAGCGCGATGATGACCCAGGTCCCCAGGGTGGCCAGACCCAGGGCCCAATGCACCCCCAGCAGCACGCCGGCTGCCGTCGCCACCCCCTTGCCGCCCTCGAAACGGAAGAACACCGGGTACAGATGACCCAGGAAGGCCCCCAGACCCACCAACGCCACTGTGCCTGCCTCCAGCCCGTAGGGCTTGCCGTACCACTGAACCAGGGCCACAGGCAACCAGCCCTTGGCGCCGTCCAGCAGCAGGGTAAGGACAGCGGCTTTCCTCGAACCCGAACGCAGCACGTTGGTCGCCCCCGGATTCTTGCTGCCGTAGCTGCGCGGATCGTTCAGACCCATGACACGGCTGACAATGACTGCAAAGGACAGAGAGCCCAGCAGATAGGCGGCCACAGCGGCCAGGACGGGATAGGTGGCAGACAGGGAATCCAAGGCTCTACTCCTCAAGCGGCCCTGCTCATGGCAGGGGCTGTTTTGATATTGGCCGCTATTCTGCCAGTGGCACGGGCCGGGAGGCGGCGACCTTGCGATCGGTCTTGTCGTTGTACATATGGCCATCCGCTGCGTGCAACAGCTGGT
>JAGWTL010000302.1 GCA_028869035.1 Burkholderiales bacterium
TCCTGCGGCCATCACCACAGCGGCCACATCGGCATCCTGGGCGTGGACAAGGACGGCAAGGAGTGGTACCAGGTCACCGTGGGCGGCTCCGACGGCAAGATCTTGTCGGGCGATCCGGTGCCGGGCAAAGTCATCGGCCCCTCCTTCTCGGCCCACGAAGTGCCCGACGTGATCGAGGCCCTGCTGGACACCTACCGCGCGCAGCGCCACAGCGGCGAGAGCTTCATCGACACGCTGCGCCGCGTCGGCAGCGAACCGTTCAAACAGGCCGGCCAGCAGGCCCGCCATGAAACAGCCGCTGCCACGGCCTGAAGGAGTGCAAGTGATGAAACTGTTTTCTGCCGACACCGCGCCGACCGAACCCCAGGACCTGCAGGTGCTGGTCCTGGCCAATGACGCCGATCCGCGCGCCCTGTCCCTGAACGGCGTGGCCCGCATCGACCTGCATTTCCCCAGCTTCACCGACGGCCGCGCGCACAGCCAGGCCTTCCTGCTGCGCCGCCGCCTGGCTTACCAGGGCGAGATCCGCGCCACCGGCGACGTGCTGGTCGACCAGTTGCCCCTGCTGGCACGCAATGGCTTCGATGCTGCCGTGCTGCGGGCCGACCAGGACCTGGCCGTGGCCGAGCGCCAGCTGGAGCGCTTCAAGAGCTATTACCAGGGCGACGCCGTGCAGGCGCGCCCGCGTTTCGCGCGGGAGGCCGCATGACCGCGAGCGCCATCGATTTCGCCAAGCTCAACGCCGAGCTTGGCCACGACGCCCCCGCCCTGGTGAAGTGGGCGCTGGGCCTGGGCCAGAAGGCCATCGTCACCACCAATTTCCGCCCCTTCGAGGCGGTGATCCTGCACCTGGTCACGCGTGTGCAGCCCGATGTGCCCGTGGTCTGGATGGACAACGGCTACAACACTGAGGCCACCTACCGCTACGCCGACGAGGTGACCCGCCAGCTCGGCCTGAACCTGCGCATCTACCTGCCGCTGCGCACGCGCGCACACCGCGAGGCGCTGGAAGGCCCGGTGCCCGCACTTGACGACCCGCGCCACGCCGCCTTTACCCAGGAGGTGAAGCTCGAGCCCTTCGCCCGCGCGCTGCGCGAGACTGCACCCAAGGTCTGGTTCACCGCGCTGCGCGCCACCGACAGCGCTGTGCGCGCCCGGATGGACCCCGTGAGCCTCAACCCCGACGGCCTGATCAAGGTCGCCCCGCTGCTGCACTGGTCGTCCAAGGACCTGTACCAGTACTGCGAGATCCACGGCCTGCCCAACAACTTCGACTACGTGGACCCGACCAAGGGCGAAGAACAGCGCGAGTGCGGCCTGCACCTGGCCCACTGATACAGATCGGACCCCCACCATGAACGCCCGCGCCGAACAAGAACTACTGAACCAGACCGTGCACCATCTGAGCAATGCCCATCTCGACGCGCTCGAGGAAGAAACCATCTTCATCCTGCGCGAGGTGGCGGCCACCTTCGAGCGCCCGACCCTGCTGTTCTCGGGCGGCAAGGATTCGCTGGTCATGCTCCGGTGCGCCGAAAAAGCCTTCATGGATTCGAAAGGCCCCTCCGGTAGCCGAGGCCGCCTGCCCTACCCGCTGCTGATGATCGACACCGGCCACAACTTCCCCGAAGTGACGGCCTTCCGCGACCAGCGCGCGACTGAGCTGGGCGCCGAACTGATCGTGCGCAACGTGGAAGACTCGATGAAACGCGGCACCGTGCGCCTGGCCCACCCGGGCGAGAGCCGCAACGTGCACCAGTCGGTCACCCTGCTGGAAGCCATCGAGGAATTCCGCTTCGACGCGCTGATCGGCGGCGCACGCCGCGACGAGGAAAAGGCCCGCGCCAAGGAGCGCATCTTCTCGCATCGCGACAGCTTCGGCCAATGGCAGCCCAAGGCCCAGCGCCCCGAGCTCTGGACCCTGTTCAACACCCGCCTGGCCCCGGGAGAGCACTTCCGTGTGTTCCCCATCAGCAACTGGACCGAACTCGACGTCTGGCAGTACATCGAGCGCGAAAACATCGCCCTGCCCTCGATCTACTACACGCACAAACGTGAAGTGGTGGACCGCCGCGGCATGCTGGCCCCGGTGACCGAACTCACGCCGCCGCGTGAAGGCGAACAGGTCATCGTGCGCGATGTGCGTTTCCGCACCGTGGGTGACATCACCTGCACCTGCCCGGTGGCCAGCACGGCCGCCAGTGCAGCCGACATCGTGATCGAAACCCTGGCCGCCGAGGTCAGCGAGCGCGGCGCCACGCGGATGGACGACCAGACCTCGGATGCATCCATGGAAAAACGTAAAAAGGATGGGTATTTCTGATGGACACGACCACCACCGTTCGCCCTGAGCCTGTCGAAGGGCTCACCGGGGCTTCGACCAGCGCAGCCCGAACGGCTACCTCCTCCGCCCTGCGCTTCATCACCTGCGGCTCGGTCGACGACGGCAAAAGCACGCTGATCGGCCGCCTGCTGGTCGACACCCGCGCAGTGCTGCAGGACCATCTGGCCGGCGTGCAGCGCCAGGGACAGACCGATCTGGCCCTGCTGACCGACGGCCTCTCGGCCGAGCGCGAGCAGGGCATCACCATCGACGTGGCCTACCGCTACTTCAGCACCGAAACCCGCAAGTTCATCATCGGCGACGCGCCGGGCCATGAGCAGTACACGCGCAACATGGTCACGGCGGCGTCGAGCGCCGACGCCGCCGTGGTACTGGTGGACGCCACCAAGCTGGACTGGCAGAACCCGGCCCTGACCCTGCTGCCGCAGACACGCCGCCACAGCCTGCTGCTGCAGCTGCTGCGCGTGCCCTCCATCGTCTTCGCGATCAACAAGCTCGACGCCGTGGGCGACGCCAAACTGGCCTTCAAGCACATCAGCGCCGCCCTGCAGGCCTTTGCCCAGAACGCCGGCCTGGACGTGCGCGCCACCGTGCCGGTTTCGGCCCTGCAGGGCTGGAACGTGGTCGATGCGCCTGAGCAGGCCGGCTGGTGCGGCTACCAGGGCCCGACCCTGCTGGACATCCTGGAACAACTGCCGGTGACGGCCGCCGACACGGCCCTGCCCCTGGCTTTCCCGGTGCAGTGGGTCGAGAAGTTCTCCTCGTCCAGCGATACGTCCCAGGGCCGCCGTGTGTTCTGGGGCCGTGTGGCCGCCGGCGGCGTGAAGGCCGGCGACACCGTGCGCATCTTCCCCAGCGGGCAGAACGCCACCGTGGCCCAGGTGCTGAACCATGTGCGCCAGCAGGGCAGCGTAGCCGCCGGGCACAGCGCCGGCATCGTGCTGGACCGCGAAGTGGACGTTTCGCGCGGCGACTGGCTGCTGGCCCAAGGCCAGGACCAGACCTCGCGTGAACTGCTGGCCACCGTGGCCTGGATGGACGACGAGCCCCTGGTGGCCGGCCGGGTCTATTGGGCCCTGCACGGACACCGCTGGGTCAAGGCCAAGGTCAAGCGCATCGTGCACCGCCTGAACATCAACACCCTGGCCGAAGAGGATGCCGCACAGCTGGAGCCCAATGCCATCGGCCACGTCGAACTGGCCCTGCAGGAGGCGATTCCGGCCCTGTCTTTTGGCCGCTCCCGCGGCCTGGGCTCGCTGATCCTGGTGGACACGGCCAGCCACCGAACCTCGGGCGCGGTGCTGGTGAATTGAGCCCGGGGGCTTGATCCAGCGCAACAACCCTGTGCATGGCAAGGGCGAGAATCGCAGGCCATTGCAAAAGCCAAT
>JAGWTL010000019.1 GCA_028869035.1 Burkholderiales bacterium
TGCTCGAAAGTCTGGGGCTCGCGGATAAAGCCAACGCCAACATGCGCCAACTCTCAGGTGGCATGAAGCGTCGCGTGCTGGTCGCGCAGGCGCTGGTGCACAAGCCCCCCGTCATCGTGCTGGACGAGCCCACGGCGGGTGTCGATGTGGAATTGCGCCAAACGCTGTGGCAATTCATCTCGCGGCTGAATAAGCAGGGCCACACGGTGCTGCTGACCACGCATTACCTGGAGGAAGCTGAAGCCCTCTGTGGACGCGTGGCCATGCTCAAAGGCGGCAAGATCGTGGCGCTGGAGCGCACGAGTGAGTTGCTCAAGTCCGCCTCCAGCCATGTGCTGCGCATGAAGGTGGAAGGTGAGTTGCCGGCCGAACTCGCGCGCCAAGCGCGCGTGACCGGGCGCATCGTGCAATTCCCCGCGCACGATGCCGCAGAAATCGAACGCTATTTGGCGGCCGTGCGCCAAAGCGGCGTCACGGTGGATGACGTCGAGATCACCAAAGCGGATCTCGAAGATGTGTTCCTCGCTGTCATGGGGGAAAAACGGACATGATGACCGGCTGGCAAAACCTCTTCTACAAAGAAGTGCTGCGTTTCTGGAAGGTCAGTTTCCAGACGATTGCTGCGCCGGTGCTCACCGCGGTGCTTTACCTGCTGATTTTCGGCCACGCTTTGGGCGACCATGTGAAGGTGTACGAACGTGTGCCTTACACCGCGTTTTTGATCCCGGGCCTGGTGATGATGAGCGTGCTGCAAAACGCTTTCGCCAACAGTTCCTCCTCGCTGATCCAGAGCAAGATCATGGGCAACCTGGTCTTCCTGCTGCTCACGCCGCTCACGCACTGGGCCTGGTTCCTGGCCTACGTCGGCTCCTCGGTCTTGCGCGGTCTGGTGGTGGGCTCGGGTGTGCTGCTGGTCACCTTCTGGTTCACCGATCTCACGATCCAGGCGCCCTTGTGGATCCTGGTCTTTGCCGTGCTCGGCGCGGCCCTGCTGGGCACCCTGGGCCTGATCGCCGGCCTGTGGGCCGAGAAGTTCGACCAGCTCGCGGCTTTCCAGAACTTCGTGATCATGCCCATGACCTTCCTCAGCGGCGTGTTCTATTCCATCCATTCCCTGCCGGCCTTCTGGCAGGGTGTGAGCCACCTCAATCCCTTCTTCTACATGATCGACGGCTTCCGCCACGGCTTTTTTGGCGTGAGTGATGTCTCGCCCTGGCTGAGCCTGGGCATCGTCGGTACCGCCCTGCTGGTGGTGGGAGGGCTGGCCGTGCGCCTGCTGCGCATCGGCTACAAGATACGCGGATGAGCAGCATGACTTCAGAGCAACTCCAGGCCATCATCGCCGCCGGACTGCCATGCGAGCACATCGAGCTCAGCGGCGACGGCCGCCACTGGTACGCCACCATCGTGTCTTCCGAGTTTGAAGGCAGGCGGGCCATCCAGCGCCACCAGCGCGTCTATGCCACGCTGGGCCAGAAGATGCAGACCGACGAGGTGCATGCCCTGTCCATGAAAACCTATACGCCGGCCGAATGGGCGGCGCAACCCAAGTGAAGTCCCATGGATAAATTGCTGATACGCGGCGGGCGCGAACTGCGCGGCGAGGTGCCGATTTCCGGCGCCAAGAACGCGGCCCTGCCCGAGCTTTGCGCTGCTCTGCTGACCGCGCAGCCCGTGACCCTGCTCAACGTGCCACGCCTGCAGGACGTGGCCACCATGCTCAAGCTGATCCGTAACATGGGCGTGCTGGTCCAGCAGGGCGAGGATGGCGCGGTGCGCATCGACGCGTCGACCCTGAGCAGCCCGGAAGCGCCCTATGAGCTGGTCAAGACCATGCGCGCTTCGGTGCTGGCCCTGGGGCCTTTGCTGGCGCGCTTCGGGGAGGCCACGGTCTCGCTGCCCGGCGGCTGCGCCATCGGCTCGCGCCCGGTGGACCAGCATATCAAGGGCCTGACAGCCATGGGCGCCGAGATCACGGTCGAGCACGGCTACATCCTGGCCAAGCTGCCCAAGGGTGCAAAGCGCCTGCAGGGCGCACGCATCACGACCGACATGGTCACCGTGACCGGCACCGAGAACCTGCTGATGGCCGCCACCCTGGCCGAGGGCGAGACCATCCTGGAAAACGCCGCGCAGGAGCCGGAGATTCCGGATCTGGCCGAAATGCTCATCAAGATGGGCGCCAGAATCGAGGGGCACGGCAGCAGTCGCATCCGCATCCAGGGCGTGGGGGCTCTGCACGGCTGTGGGCACCAAGTGGTGGCCGACCGCATCGAGGCGGGCACCTTTCTGTGCGCCGTGGCGGCCACGGGGGGCGACGTGGTGCTCAGGCATGGCCGGGCCGACCATCTGGACGCGGTGATCGAAAAGCTGGTGGCGGCCGGCGCCACGGTGACGGCTTTGCCCGACGGCATTCGCGTCCAGGCCCAGGGCCGCCTGCAGGCGCAGAGCTTCCGCACCACCGAATACCCGGGTTTCCCCACCGACATGCAGGCCCAGTTCATGGCGCTCAACTGCATCGCGCAGGGCACGGCCAAGGTGACCGAGACCATCTTCGAGAACCGATTCATGCACGTCAACGAACTGGTGCGCCTGGGCGCGAAGATCCAGATCGACGGCAAGGTGGCCGTGATCGAGGGCGTGACGCAGCTGTCCGGCGCCACCATCATGGCCACCGACCTGCGCGCTTCGGCCAGCCTGGTGATCGCCGGCCTGGTGGCCGAGGGCGAGACCGTGGTGGACCGCATCTATCACCTGGACAGGGGTTACGACCGCATGGAAGCCAAGCTGGCGGCCATCGGCGCGGATATCGAACGCATCAAATGAGCGCCCCCACGCTTGACCACTCCGTGTGGCCGCAGGCGTCAGCCCCGAGGGGGCCCTCGCGCCTTGGGGCGGCCCGGCGGCGCTCACGCCATGAGAAAATGAAAGCCCCACCATGATCACGCTCGCCCTCTCCAAAGGCCGCATCTTCGACGAGACCCTGCCCCTGCTCCGGGCGGCGGGCATCGAGGTGCCGGACGATCCTGAAAAGACCCGCAAGCTCATCCTGGCCACCAACCAGCCCGAGGTCCGGGTGGTGCTGGTGCGCGCCACCGATGTGCCGACCTATGTGCAGTACGGCGGCGCCGACCTGGGCATCACCGGCCTGGACACACTGATCGAGCACGGCATGGAGTGGGGTGGTGCGGCCGGTAGCACGGGTCTGTACCAGCCGCTGGACCTGCAGATCGCCAAGTGCCGTGTCAGCGTGGCTGTGCGCGAGGGCTACGACTACGCCGCCGCCGTGCGCCAGGGCGCGCGCCTGCGCGTGGCCACCAAATACGTGGCCATCGCCCGTGAATTCTTCGCCGCCAAGGGCGTGCACGTGGACCTGATCAAGCTCTACGGCAGCATGGAGCTGGCGCCGCTGACCGGCCTGGCCGACGCCATCGTGGACCTGGTGTCCACCGGCAACACGCTCAAGGCCAACCATCTGGTCGAGGTCGAGCGCATCATGGACATCAGCTCGCGCCTGGTGGTCAACCAGGCCGCGCTCAAGCTCAAGCGCGAACCCATGCGCAAGATCATTGACGCCTTCGGCAAGGCACTGGGGCAGCCATGAGTACCGCACGGCCGCCCGAAGGTGCTCGCACCGCAATGCGTAGCATGGAGGTTGATCTGTGAGCCTGATCGCCCGGCCCCTGCGTCTGTCCACTGCTCAAGCGGATTTCGAGCAGCGTTTCAAGGAGCGCCAGCATTGGCCGGGTGAGACCGACGCGGCCATCGAGCAGCGCGTGGCCGAGATCCTGGCCGATGTGCAAAAACGCGGTGACGCCGCCGTGCTCGAGTACACCGCGCGTTTCGACGGCCTGCAGGCCGCCTCGCTCAAGGAACTGGAGCTGAGCCAGGCCGAACTCAAGACGGCTTTCGACGCCCTGCCGGCAGCCCAGCGCGAGGCGCTGCAGGCCGCTGCCCAACGCGTGCGCAGCTACCACGAGGCGCAGAAACGCGCCAGCGGCGAAAGCTGGAGCTACCGCGATGCCGAGGGCACCCTGCTGGGCCAGAAGGTCACACCGCTGGACCGCGTCGGCATCTACGTGCCGGGCGGCAAGGCGGCCTACCCCTCTTCGGTGCTGATGAACGCCATCCCCGCCCACGTGGCCGGGGTGGACGAGATCATCATGGTGGTGCCCACGCCGCGCGGCGAGAAGAACCCGCTGGTGCTGGCCGCGGCCTATGTCGCCGGTGTCACGCGTGTTTTCACCATCGGCGGCGCCCAGGCCGTGGCCGCGCTGGCCTACGGCACGGCGACCGTACCCGGGGTGGACAAGATCACCGGCCCGGGCAATGCCTATGTGGCCAGCGCCAAGCGCCGTGTTTTTGGCCAGGTGGGGATCGACATGATTGCCGGCCCCAGCGAGATCCTGGTGCTGGCCGACGGCAGCACGCCGGCCGACTGGGTGGCCATGGACCTGTTTTCCCAGGCCGAACACGATGAACTGGCGCAGAGCATCCTGCTCTGCCCCGATGCGGCCTACATCGAAGCCGTGCAGCGCGAGATCGACCGCCTGCTGCCCCAGATGCCGCGCGCCGAGATCATCGCCAAGTCCCTCAACGGCCGCGGCGCCCTGATCCATACGCGCAGCATGGAAGAGGCCTGCGCCATCAGCAACCGCATCGCACCCGAGCATCTGGAGGTCTCCAGCAACGCCCCACACCGCTGGGAGCCCCTGCTCAAGCACGCCGGCGCCATCTTTCTGGGCGCGTACACCAGCGAGTCGCTGGGCGATTACTGCGCGGGCCCCAACCACGTGCTGCCCACCAGCGGCACCGCGCGTTTTTCCTCGCCGCTGGGCGTCTATGACTTCCAGAAGCGCAGCAGCCTGATCGAGGTCAGCGAAGCCGGCGCGCAGACCCTGGGGCAGATCGCCTCTGTGCTGGCGCATGGTGAAGGCCTGCAGGCCCATGCACGCGCGGCCGAGATGCGCCTGAAAGACCCGAAGAAATGACCGCACTCGACCCGAAGCTCAAGAACCTGATCCGCCAGGATATCCAGGGCATGCACGCCTATGCCGTGCAGGAGTCGGCGGGTTTGGTCAAGCTCGACGCCATGGAGAACCCCTACAGCCTGCCGCCCGCGCTGCAGGCCGAGCTGGGCCGGCGCCTGGGCCGGCTGGCGCTGAACCGCTACCCGGATGGTCGGGTGGACGATCTGCGTGCCGCGCTGGCCCGCTACGCCGGCATGCCCAAGGACTATGCGCTGATGCTGGGTAACGGCTCGGACGAACTGATTTCCCTGCTGGCCCTGGCCTGTGATGTGCCCGGGGCTTCCATCCTGGCGCCGGTGCCGGGTTTCGTGATGTATGCCATGAGCGCGCATCTGCAGGGCCTGACCTTCCATGGCGTGCCGCTGACGCCCGAGTTCGAGCTCGATGTCACGGCCATGCTGGGCGCCATTGCCAAGCACAAGCCCACCATCACCTACATCGCCTACCCGAACAATCCCACGGCCAATCTGTGGAACGACGCGGCGATCGAGAAGATCGTCGCTGCCGTCGGTGAACAGGGTGGCCTGGTGGTCATGGACGAGGCTTACCAGCCCTTTGCCGCGCGCAGCTGGCTGGAGCGCATCCGCGCCAAGCCGGCGGCCAACAGCCATGTGCTGTTGATGCGCACGCTCTCCAAGTTCGGCCTGGCCGGTGTGCGGCTGGGTTACATGATGGGTCCGGCAGCACTGATCGCCGAGGTCGACAAGGTGCGCCCACCCTACAACGTCAGTGTGCTGAACTACGAGTGCGCCCTGTTCGCGCTCGAGCACGCCGAGGTCTTTGCAGCCCAGGCTCAGGACATCAAAGCGCAGCGTGCTATGATTTTGGAAGCGTTGAAGACCATGCCCGGGGTGCGGGCCTGGAACAGCGACGCCAACATGATCCTGCTGCGCGTGCCCGATGCGGCCAAGACTTTCGAAGGCATGAAGGTGCGCAAGGTCCTGGTGAAGAATGTGTCCAAACTGCACCCCCTGCTGGCCCATTGCCTGCGCCTGACGGTGGGAACCCCGCAGGAAAACCAGCTGATGCTGGTCGCGCTGAAAGAATCCTTATGAGCACACCACGTACCGCTGAAGTGTCCCGCAACACCGCGGAGACCCAGATCACCGTCAAGGTCAACCTGGACGGGACGGGCGCCTCTCGCCTGTCCACCGGCATCGGTTTCTTCGACCACATGCTGGACCAGATCGCGCGCCATGGCCTGATCGACCTGGACGTCCAGGCCAAGGGCGATCTGCACATCGACGGCCACCACACGGTGGAAGACGTGGGCATCACCCTGGGCCAGGCCGTGGCCAAGGCCGTGGGCGACAAGAAGGGCATTCGCCGCTACGGCCACGCTTATGTGCCGCTGGACGAGGCCCTGTCGCGTGTCGTTGTCGATTTCTCGGGTCGTCCGGGCCTGGACATGCACGTGCCTTTCAAGAGCGGCATGATCGGCGCCTTCGACACCCAGCTCACCTACGAGTTCTTCCAGGGCTTCGTGAACCACGCCTTCATCACCCTGCACATCGACAACCTCAAGGGCGAGAACGCGCACCACCAGGCCGAGACCGTGTTCAAGGCCTTCGGCCGCGCCCTGCGCGCCGCGCTGGAAATCGATCCGCGCTCGGTGGGCACCATTCCCTCCACCAAAGGCAGTCTATGACTCCCCCCCGAAGCGCCTGCGGCGCCTCCCCCTCAAGGGGGCGCCACCAGCAGTCCGGCAAAGCCGGTTCTGCGGTGTCCCTGGAGTTGTGCTGATGAGCGGTCGGGTGGTCGCGGTGGTCGACTACGGCATGGGCAACCTGCGTTCGGTCTCGCAGGCCGTGCAGGCCGCAGCTGCCGGTAGCGGCTGGCATGTGCTCATCACCTCGCGCCCTGAAGAGGTGCGCGCGGCGGCCCGTGTGGTGCTGCCGGGCCAGGGGGCCATGCCCGACTGCATGCGCGAACTGCGCGATTCGGGCATGCAGGACGCCGTGCTGGAGGCCGCCGCCCGCAAGCCCCTGTTCGGCGTCTGCGTGGGCATGCAGATGATGCTGGACCACAGCGCCGAGGGTGATACGCCAGGGCTGGGCCTGATCCACGGGGCCGTGATCAAGTTCGATCTGGCCGGCCGCCTGCAGCCCGATGGCAGCCGCTACAAGGTGCCGCAGATGGGCTGGAACCGGGTGCGGCAGATGGATCCGGGCCAGGGGCGTCACCCGGTCTGGGCCGGTGTGCCGGATGACAGCTACTACTATTTCGTGCACAGTTTCTATGCGCGACCGTCGGATGCGCGCCACAGCGCGGGCGAGGCCGACTACGGCGGGCGCTTCACGGCGGCCATTGCACGCGATAATATTTTCGCGACACAATTCCACCCAGAGAAAAGTGCAGCCCACGGCCTTGCCCTCTATCGCAACTTCCTCCACTGGAATCCCTGATTCCTCGCACGATTCCGCCTGATCGCGCTCTGTCCTCGTTCTTGCACCATGCTTTTAATTCCTGCGATTGATCTGAAAGACGGCCACTGCGTGCGCCTCAAGCAGGGCGATATGGACCAGTCCACCACCTTCGGCGAAGACCCGGCGGTGATGGCGCGTAAATGGGTCAGCAAGGGCGCGCGCCGTCTGCACCTGGTGGACCTCAACGGCGCGTTTGCCGGCCACCCCAAGAACGAACAGGCCATCCGCAGCATCCTCAAGGAAGTCGGCAACGAAATCGACGTGCAGCTGGGCGGCGGCATCCGCGATCTGGACACCATCGAACGTTATCTGGACGCCGGCCTGCGCTACGTCATCATCGGCACGGCCGCCGTCAAGAACCCCGGTTTCCTGCAGGACGCCTGCACCGCCTTTGGCGGCCACATCATCGTGGGCCTGGACGCCAAGGACGGCAAGGTGGCGACCGACGGCTGGAGCAAGCTGACCCGGCACGAGGTCGTCGACCTGGGCAAGAAGTTCGAGGACTACGGCGTCGAGTCCATCATCTACACCGACATCGGCCGTGACGGCATGCTCTCGGGCATCAACGTCGATGCCACCGTCAAGCTGGCCCAGGCCCTGACCATCCCGGTCATCGCCTCAGGCGGCCTGAGCAATATGGCTGACATCGAGGCCCTGTGCGCCGTGGAAGACGAAGGCGTGGAGGGCGTGATCTGCGGCCGCGCCATCTACACCGGCGACCTCGATTTCGAAGCCGCCCAGATTCGCGCCGACGAACTGAATGGCTGAGCCCGGCGAGCTGTTTCACGGCCTCCCCGCACTGACCCTGAGCCTGCCCTGCGGCGACCGCCTGCGCGTCCTGCTGCACGGCGCCCATGTGGTGTCCTGGATATCCGGCGGTCGGGAGCGGCTCTACCTCAGCCCCCGCAGCCTGCTCGATGGCAGGTCTGCGATACGCGGCGGGGTCCCCGTCTGCTTTCCCCAGTTCAATATGCGCGGCACGTTGCCCAAACATGGTTTCGTGCGCAACCTGCCCTGGCAGGCGCTTGCGCGGCCGCAGCTCGGGGCCGAACTGGCGCGCCTGTCGCTGCGCCTGACCGCCAGCGCAGAGACGCGGCAGTTCTGGCCCCAGGCTTTCGAGGCGACCCTGACGCTGGAGCTGCGGCCGGGCAGCTTGCAGATGACGCTGGACGTGCGCAACACCGACGCTGTGTCCCTGGGCTTCACCGGGGCCTTGCACAGCTATTTCGCAGTCGATGACATCGCAGCGGTGCAGCTCGAGGGCCTGCAAGGCCAGCCCGAGTGGGATGCCCTGACGGACCGGCACGGGCGCGCCAATGGCCCCCTGCGTTTCCAGGGCGAATTCGATCGTGTCTATGACGCCGCCGCCCAGGCGCTGCTCCTGCGCGAAGGCCCGCAGCGTTTGCAGATCGAACAAAGTCCCAGCCTGGCCCATACCGTGGTCTGGAACCCCGGAGCGGAGAAGGGCGCTACGTTGGTAGACCTGCCGGTCGACGGATACCGGCAGATGCTCTGCGTGGAAGCGGCCCAGGTCATGCAGCCCATCACCCTGCCGGCTGGGGGCATGTGGCAGGGCTGGCAGCGTCTCAGCCTGCGCTGAGACCTACAATCCGGGCATGCTGGCCAAACGTATCATTCCCTGCCTGGACGTGACGGGCGGACGCGTCGTCAAGGGCGTCAATTTCGTCGAATTGCGCGACGCCGGGGACCCGGTGGAAATCGCCGCGCGCTACAACGAGCAGGGTGCCGACGAACTCACTTTTCTCGACATCACCGCGACCAGCGATGGGCGCGACCTGATCCTGCACATCATCGAGGCCGTGGCCTCCCAGGTCTTCATCCCGCTGACCGTGGGCGGCGGCGTGCGCACGGTCGAGGACGTGCGGCGCCTGCTCAACGCCGGCGCCGACAAGACCAGCTTCAACTCGGCCGCCATCGCCAACCCGCAAGTCATCCGTGACGCCTCGCATAAATACGGCGCCCAGTGCATCGTGGTCGCCATCGACGCCAAGCGCCGCTACGGCGAGGACCTGCTGGCGCGCGGCGAGGGCTGGGACGTCTACAGCCATGGCGGGCGCAAGAACACGGGGCTGGACGCCGTGGCCTGGGCGCGCCAGATGGCCGAGCACGGCGCCGGCGAGATCCTGCTGACCAGCATGGACCGCGACGGCACCAAATCCGGCTTCGACCTGGCGCTCACGCGCGCGGTCAGCGATGCGGTGAGCGTGCCCGTCATTGCTTCGGGTGGCGTGGGCAATCTGGATCACATGGTCGAAGGCGTCCAGCAGGGCGGGGCCGACGCCGTGCTGGCCGCCAGCATCTTCCACTACGGCGAATACACCATCGCCCAGGCCAAGGACCGCATGGCCCGGGCCGGCATTCCGGTGCGCCTCGAAACCGCAGCCTGAATCGCGAGACAATCACACCATGAACTGGCTCGACGAAGTGAAATGGGATGCCCAGGGCCTGGTGCCGGTGATCGCCCAGGAGCAGGGCAGCCGTGACGTGCTGATGTTCGCCTGGATGAACCGCGAGGCGCTGCAGAAGACGGCCGAGCTGGGTCGTGCGGTGTACTTCAGCCGCTCGCGCGGCAAACTCTGGTTCAAGGGCGAGGAGTCGGGCCATGTGCAGACCGTGCACGAGATCCGCCTCGATTGCGACAACGATGTGGTGCTGCTCACGGTGACCCAGCTCGGGCACGAGCCCGGCATCGCCTGCCACACGGGTCGCCACAGCTGCTTCTTCAGTGTCTACAAAGACGGCGCCTGGCACGCCGTTGATCCGGTCCTCAAGGATCCCGAAACCATCTACAAGTGAAGACCATGGCCGAGTCTGCAAATTCTGTCGATGCCCTGGCCCGCCTGGCGGCCGTGATCGAGAGCCGCCTGCCGGCGCGCGGCGGTGACCCCGAGAAGAGCTATGTGGCCCGCCTGCTGCACAAGGGGCCGGATGCCTTTTTGAAGAAGGTGGGCGAGGAGGCGACCGAGGTCGTGATGGCGGCCAAGGACGCTGACAGCGGTGGCGATCGCAGCAAGCTGGTCGGTGAGGTGGCCGATCTCTGGTTCCACACCATGATCGCCCTGGCCCACTACGGCCTGAAGCCGGCCGATGTGATCGCCGAACTGGAGCGCCGTGAAGGCACCAGCGGCATCGAGGAAAAAGCCCTGCGCAAGGCGCTGGCCCGCGAGGGCGGTGCGCAGTAGACGCGTTCATCCGCGGCTGGCCCCCAAATTGCTCGACCCCTTGCCCTATCCATGGAGTTTTCCGCATGAGCGACGTCAAGCACAGTGACCCGGACTGTATTTTTTGCAAGCTGGTGTCCGGCAAGATCCCTGCCAAAAAGGTCTATGAGGACCAGGACATCTTTGCCTTCCACGATATCAACCCGTGGGCGCCCGTGCATTTCCTGCTGATCCCCAAGTTGCATATCCCCTCCATGGCCCAGGTCGGGCCCGGGCACGCGGACCTGCTGGGGCGCATGATGGCGCTGGCACCCAAGCTGGCCGCGCAGGAAGGCTGCCGGCCCTACCCGGAGGGAGGCTTCCGCGTCGTCTGCAACACCGGCGGGGACGGGGGGCAAGAAGTGCACCACCTGCACTTCCACGTGATCGGCGGCCCCCGCCCCTGGTTGAAGGGTTGATTTTTCCCCGTTTCGTCCGAGCCGCCCCTGCGGCGATTAAAATCGTGCATTCCTTAGGAGAGATATATGGGTTCCTTTTCCATCTGGCACTGGCTGATCGTGCTGCTGATCGTGGTCATGGTGTTCGGCACCAAGAAGCTCAAGAATCTGGGCAGCGACCTGGGCAGCGCCGTCAAGGGTTTCAAGGACGGCATGAAGGATGGCTCGTCGGCCGAAGACAAACCCGCTGCGGCACCCGCCCCCCAGCAGGTGGCCAGCACGGCGGCCCCGGCTGCCGACAAGAACACCATCGACGTCGAAGCCAAGCCCAAGTCCTGACCGTCCCGCGTAAGCTCCAGGCATGATCGATCTCGGCCTCTCCAAGATGGCGCTGATCGGCGCGGTGGCATTGATTGTCATCGGTCCGGAAAAGCTGCCGCGCGTGGCGCGCACCATCGGCACGCTGCTGGGCAAGGCCCAGCGTTACGTGTCGGACGTCAAGGCCGAGGTCAACCGGTCGATGGAGCTCGAAGAGCTCAAGAAGATGAAAAACACGGTCGAGGGCGCGGCCCAGGAGGTCGAGAACTCGATCCAAACCACGACCTCGGATTTCGAGAAGGACTGGAACACGGCCACCTCGGGGCTGGACAGTGCGACGGATCTGTCCAATAGCCTGCATTCGGTGCCGGAGTACAAGCACCCGGGCAAGAACTGGCGCCTCAAGCGCGGGGCCACGCCCAGCTGGTACAAGGCACGCCAGGGCGTGCGCACCAAGGCGCTGTCCGGCGCGGCCCGGGTGGCCCGCTACCGGCCCCAGAAACTGAATTGAGCCACGCCGGCTCGCCCAGCATGCAAGCTGGGCGTGGGTGGCGCGGCCCCGCAACCTGTAAGAACGCATGGCAGACCCACAAAGCAAAGACGACGAGCTGGCCGGTACCGAACAGCCTTTCGTGCAGCACCTGATCGAGCTGCGCGACCGGCTCATCAAGACGGTGATCGCCATGGCCATTGCGGCAGCCATCCTGGCCATCTACCCGGGCCCGGCCGCGCTGTACGACCTGCTGGCGGCGCCGCTGGTGGCGCACCTGCCCAAGGGGGCGACGCTGATCGCGACCTCGGTCATCTCGCCCTTCATGGTGCCGCTCAAGATCCTGATGATGGCGGCTTTCCTGCTGGCCCTGCCCGTGGTGCTCTACCAGCTTTGGGCCTTTGTCGCGCCCGGCCTGTACACCCACGAGAAAAAGCTGGTCCTGCCGCTGGTGATCTCCAGCACGGTGCTTTTTTTCATCGGCGTGGCCTTTTGCTACTTCTTCGTCTTTGGCCAGGTTTTTGCCTTCATCCAGGGTTTTGCGCCCAAGAGCATCACGGCGGCGCCGGACATCGAGGCCTACCTGAGCTTCGTGCTGACCATGTTCATCGCTTTCGGCCTGGCCTTCGAGGTGCCTATCGTGGTCATCGTGCTGGCGCGCATGGGCCTGGTGAGCATCCAGAAGCTCAAGGATTTCCGCGGGTATTTCATTGTGCTGGCCTTCATCATCGCGGCCATCGTGACGCCGCCGGATGTGGTGTCGCAGCTGGCGCTGGCCATCCCGATGTGTCTGCTCTACGAGGTGGGGATCTGGGCGGCGCAGGTCTTCATCAAACACACACGGGCGCCCGACGCCGAGCCGGTCGATTCCTGAGCTGCTTGCCTATTGCTGCGGGGGGACGCGGCGCGGTTTCGGGCGCACGCCCGGTGTGATGCTGATGTCCAGTGTGCGGTCCTGACGGCGTACGCCGAAGCTGGCCGGGTTGCCCGGTTTGAGCGCGGCCACCCGGGTCAGCAGTTCCGAGACATTTTGCACCGGCTTGTCGGCCACGCGGGTGATCACATCACCCGGACGAATGCCGGCCAGGGCGGCCGGACCGTTCTGCAGCACGCCGGTGATGATCACGCCCTCATCGGTCTTGACGCCGAAGGTCTCGGCCAGTTCCGGTGACAGGTCGCTGGGCTCCACGCCGATCCACCCACGGGTGACTTGCCCGTCCTTGACGATGCTTTCCAGCACCTGCTGGGCCGTGGCCACGGGGATGGCAAAGCCTATGCCCATATTGCCGCCCGAACGGGAATAGATGGCGGTGTTGATGCCCAGCAGGTTGCCGCTGGCGTCCACCAGGGCGCCGCCTGAATTGCCGGGATTGATCGCGGCGTCGGTCTGGATGAAGTTCTCGAAGGTGTTGATGCCCAGCTGGTTGCGGCCCAGGGCGCTGACGATGCCGCTGGTCACGGTCTGGCCCACGCCGAAAGGGTTGCCGATGGCCAGCACCGGGTCGCCCACCTGTAGCGCGTCGGAATTGCCCAGCACGATGACGGGCAGCTTGTCGAGTTCGACCTTGAGCACCGCGAGATCGCTGTCCGGGTCGCTGCCGATCACGCGGGCGCGGCTGCGCCGGCTGTCGTTGAGGATGACCTCGATTTCATCGGCCCCCTCGATCACGTGGTTGTTGGTCAGGATGTAGCCGCCGGGGCTGACAATGACGCCGCTGCCCAGGCCCACCTGGGGCTCGTTGTCCTGGTCACCGAAGAAGAAGCGGAACCAGGGGTCGTTGCTGTTGGGATTGCGCCGGGTCGCCTTGCTGGTGTTGATGCTGACCACGGCGGCCGAGGCCTTCTGGGCCGCCAGGCGGAAGCTGCCGGGAGAGGGCGCTGCGTTGCGATCGGAGGGCGCCTGGAAGAGGGCGACCGTCGGTGTTTCGCCCGGCTGCATGACCCAGGCGGGCTTGAGCGTGGCCACGACAAAGTAAGCCGCCAACAGGACGGTGACAGCTTGCGAGAACAGTAGCCAGTATCGTTTCATGTTGGAAATTGTAGAGTGCCTGCTGCCATGTTGCCCCGGATCGTTCATATTCAAGCGCTTGCCCCGCCCAAGCCGGCCCTGGGCCTGCCCTGCAACGGTTGCGGCGTATGCTGCCTGCACGAGCCCTGTCCGCTGGGCATCCTGCTGTCGGGGCGCCGCCGTGGTGCCTGTACGGCGCTGCGCTGGGAGGAGGTCCGGGCCCAGTACCGCTGTGGCGCCATGTTGCAGCCGCGGGAAGTGCTTGGTGCCGCCTTGCCGACCGGCCTGGGCTGGCTGGCGCCCGTCCTGCTGCCGGTGCTGCGGCGGCTGGCCGGCCGCTGGATTGCTGCCGGCCAGGGCTGCGACTGCAGCCTGGAGGTATCGCCAGGCCAGGCGGACCCGCAAACTGACCGACAATCGGCGCCATGACGGACCGCACCCAGCTTCTGCAGGCCTTTGATGCCCTGCTGCAACCCGAGCGCTTTCGCGATTACGGCCCCAACGGCCTGCAGGTGGAAGGGCGCCTGCCGGTGCGCAAGATCGTCTCCGGCGTCACGGCCAGCCGCGCCCTGATCGAGGCAGCGATTGCGGCGCAGGCCGACGCCATCTTCGTGCACCACGGCCTGTTCTGGCGCGGCCAGGACGGCCGCGTGACGGGCTGGATGAAACAACGCCTGGCCCTGCTGCTGGCACATGACATCAATCTCTACGCCTACCACCTGCCGCTGGACGCGCATCCTGAGCTGGGCAACAACGCCCAGCTTGCGGTAAGGCTGGGCCTGCAGGTGCAAACCCGTTTTGGTGAGCAGGATCTGGGTTTCTTGGGGCAGCGCCTGGATGGTGGGCTGTTTGCCGATGCGGCGGCGTTGGCCAGCCACGTGCAGCAAGCGCTGAATCGCACCGTCACGGTGGTGGGTCGTTCCGTCGGTGCTATTAAAAACGTAGCGTGGTGTACGGGCGGCGCGCAAGCTTATTTCGAGGCGGCCATCGCCGCCGGCGCCGACGCCTTCATCACCGGTGAAATTTCCGAACCGCAGGCGCACTACGCACGCGAGTGCGGTGTCACCTTCATCGCCTGCGGTCACCATGCCAGCGAGCGTTATGGCGCGCCGGCCGTGGCGGGACATGTTGCGGCACAGCTGGGCTTGGTCCATGAGTTCATCGAGATCGACAACCCGGCCTGACATGACGCGACCGCTGGCCATCACCCTGGGCGATGCCGCCGGCATCGGACCGGAAATCATCGCCAAGGCCTTTCGCGATGCCCCCGAACTGACGCGTGGCTGCTTCGTGGTGGGTGATGCCGCCACGCTGCGGCGCGCAACGCAGTTGATCCGGCGCGAGGGCGAGGCTGTCCAGCCGCTCGTGCTGCTGGACAGTGCAGAAGAGGCGCTGACGGCGCCGCCGCATTGCCTGCCGGTGCTGCAGGTCGAGGCGCTGGCGGCTCCCGTGCCTTTCGGCCGCATCAGCGCCGAGGCTGGCCGTCTGGCCGGGCGTTGTGTGGTGTGGGCGGCACAGGCCGCGCTGCGCGGCGAGATTGCCGGCCTGGTCACCGCGCCCCTGCACAAGGAAGCCCTGGCTGCCGCAGGTGCGCCTTTCGATGCCTTCCCCGGCCACACCGAGCTGCTGCAGGCCGAGGCAGCCGCCTTCCTGGGCAAGCCGGTGGGCGAGCTGCCGGTGCGCATGATGCTGGCCAATGACGAGTTGCGTACCGTGCTGGTCAGCATCCACATGTCGCTGCGTCAGGCCATCGAGGCGGTGACCTTCGGCCATGTTCTGCAGACGCTGCGTATCACGCACGCGGCCTTGACGCCGCTGCTGGGCCGCGCTCCACGCATTGCGGTGGCCGGGCTCAATCCGCATGCGGGTGAAGGCGGGCTCTTCGGGCGGGAGGAGGCCGACATCATCACGCCGGCGCTGGCACAGGCGCGTGCCGAGGGCCTGGATGTGCATGGGCCGTATGCCCCCGATACCGTCTTCATGCGTGCTCGTGCGGTACCTGGCAAGCCTGGGGAATTCGATGTGGTGGTCGCCATGTACCACGACCAGGGACTGATCCCTGTGAAATATCTGGGCGTGGAGAAAGGCGTGAATGTCACGCTGGGCCTGCCGCTGGTGCGTACCAGCCCGGACCACGGCACGGCTTTCGACATAGCGGGTACCGGCCGGGCCGATGCTTCCAGCCTGATCGAGGCGGTTCGCATGGTGCGCCAGTTGAGCCGGTGCCATGCGTGAAATCGGCGCCTACGCCCTTGTGGTTAGTGCTCCCGGGTATTGCGCATCAGTGCGCAAGCTCCCAAACTCCGCTTTGGCCCCGATGACGTCAGCTAGAATCATTAGCTGATCTGAGTGATCATATAAGTCAGTGTTCATATATTCCGAATCCGGTAGTTTTGATTGAGGTTTTCCATGAGCGACACGCTTGCCGATAAGAGTCAGATGGACCCGAGCAAACGGACGTGGCTGATTGCCACGGGTTGTGCAGGTACCGTGGGTGGCGTGGCAGCCGCCATACCCTTTGTCAGTTCCTTCCAGCCCTCCGAGCGCGCCAAGGCCGCCGGCGCGGCGGTCGAGGTTGACATTTCCGCCCTCAAGCCGGGCGAGAAATTGACCGCCGAATGGCGCGGCAAGCCGGTCTGGATCGTCAAGCGCACGCCCGAGCAGCTTGAGAGCCTGAACAAGACCGAAAACCTGCTCGCGGATCCCAAGTCCGAGCGCAAGCCGTCCGAGCTGACGCCCGAATACGCCCGTAACCAGCACCGCTCCATCAAGCCGGAGGTGCTGGTGGCCGTGGGCATCTGCTCCCATCTCGGCTGTTCGCCCAGCGACAAGTTCCAGCCCGGCGCCCAGCCTTCCCTGCCCGACGACTGGCAAGGCGGCTTCCTCTGCCCCTGTCACGGTTCGACCTTCGACATGGCCGGCCGCGTTTTCAAGAACAAACCGGCGCCCGACAACCTGGAAGTGCCGCCGCACATGTACCTGTCCGACAGCAAGCTGCTGATCGGCGAAGACAAGAAGGCTTGAGGAACAAGACATGGCTGAATTCAAGGAACTCCCCGCCGGCGCGCCCGTCAGCGCCCAGGTGCTGAACTGGTTCGAGAACCGCTTCCCGACCGCGTTCGACGCCTACCGCGTCCACATGTCGGAGTACTACGCTCCGAAGAACTTCAACTTCTGGTATTTCTTCGGCTCACTGGCCATGCTGGTGCTGGTGATCCAGATCGTGACCGGCATTTTCCTGGTCATGCACTACAAGCCTGATGCAGCCCTGGCCTTCGGCTCGGTCGAGTACATCATGCGCGACGTGCCCTGGGGCTGGCTGGTGCGTTACCTGCACTCCACCGGCGCTTCCGCCTTCTTCGTGGTGGTCTACCTGCACATGTTCCGCGGCCTGATCTATGGCAGCTACCGCAAGCCGCGCGAACTGGTCTGGGTTTTCGGCTGCGCCATCTTCCTGGTGCTGATGGCCGAGGCCTTCATGGGTTATCTGCTGCCCTGGGGCCAGATGAGCTACTGGGGCGCCCAGGTGATCGTGAACCTGTTCGCCGCCATCCCCTTCGTCGGTCCGGACCTGGCCCTGCTGATCCGTGGCGACTACGTGGTGGGTGACGCCACCTTGAACCGCTTCTTCAGCTTCCACGTGATCGCCGTGCCCCTGGTCCTGCTGGGCCTGGTGGTGGCCCATCTGCTGGCCCTGCACGATGTCGGCTCCAACAACCCGGATGGCGTCGAGATCAAAGGCCCGCAAGCACCCAAGGATGCCAAGGGCAAGCCGCTGGACGGCATTCCCTTCCACCCCTACTACACCGTGCACGACCTGCTGGGTGTGGGCGTGTTCCTGATGGTGTTCTCCGCCATCGTGTTCTTCGCGCCC
Source organism: Burkholderiales bacterium (assembly GCA_028869035.1). GTDB lineage: Bacteria > Pseudomonadota > Gammaproteobacteria > Burkholderiales > Burkholderiaceae_C > Hylemonella. Next base: position 17,766 of record JAGWTL010000019.1, read on the forward strand.
GAGTTCGGCGGTTACTTCCTCGAGTACAACAACTTCATCCCGGCCGATCCGCTCAAGACCCCGCCGCACATCGCACCGGTCTGGTATTT
>JAGWTL010000303.1 GCA_028869035.1 Burkholderiales bacterium
ACTCATGGCGTACTGGCAGTTCCTCTAGCTGGTTGACTTACTTGTAGGCGATCGGCTTGCCGGAAGCATCCTTGATCTGCTCCCAGGACTTGTGGATCGCAGCCTTCACCACGTCCGGCATGGGCACATACTCCAGGTCAGCGGCGGTCTTGTCGCCGTTTTTGTAGGCCCACTCGAAGAATTTCAGGACCTGGGCGGCGTTGGCCGGCTTGTCCTGCACCTTGTGCATCAGGATGAAGGTGGCGCTGGCAATCGGCCAGGCGTTCTTGCCGGGCTGGTTGGTCAGCACCTGGTAAAAGCTCTTGGCCCAGTCAGCGCCGGCGGCGGCGGCCTTGAAGGTCGAATCGTCCGGAGCCACGAAATGGCCGTCCTTGTTCTGCAGGAGGGTGTGAGCCATCTTGTTCTGCTTGGCGTAGGCGAACTCGACATAACCGATCGAGTTGGGCAGGCGACCCACGAAAGCGGACACGCCTTCGTTGCCCTTGCCGCCCGCACCCACCGGCCAGTTCACGGCGGTGCCTTCACCGACCTTGTCCTTCCAGTCGGTGCTGACCTTGCTCAGGTAGTTGGTGAAACCGAAGGTGGTGCCGGAGCCGTCAGCGCGGCGCACCGGTGCAATGGCGGCATCCGGCAGGTTCAGGCCGGGGTTCAGGGCCTTGATGGCGGCATCATTCCACTTGGTGATCTTGCCCAGATAGATGTCGGCCAGCACGGGGCCGGTCAGCTTCATCTGACCCGGCTCGATGCCCTTCACGTTCACGACGGCCACGATACCGCCCATCACGGTGGGGAATTGCAGCTGGCCCTTGCTGGCCAGTTCCGCATCCTTCAGCGGCATGTCGGAAGCACCGAAATCCACGGTCTTGGCATCGATCTGCTTGATGCCGGCGCCCGAACCCACCGACTGGTAGTTGACCTTGATGCCGGTCGCCTTGTTGTACTCAGACGCCCACTTCGCGTAGACGGGGGCCGGGAAACTGGCGCCAGCGCCGGTCACATCCTGCGCGCCGGCCAGGCCGGCGGCGCCCAGCAGGGCGGTGGCCGTCAGGCTCATCAGGGTTCGCTTGAAAGTTGTCATCATCGAAAGCTCCTTAAGGGTTGGTTGGAGATGGGCAAACTTTAAGAAGATTTTGTGTCAGCAATATGACATTCGATGAGGGACGAGCGGAATGCCTGTCGCAATTTTGTCACGAAAAAGACTGACTCATTTCATGAAATCGTCATGCATCCTGTCTAAGCTGAGAAATTCTTTGTTTCGCCCAGGGATCTCCCGCACATGCCTTTTCCCGCTTCTTTGCAACGCCGCCAGCTGCTGCTTGGCGTCGGTGCCAGCGCTTTGCTGTCGAGCCAGCCCGTCCGCACCCAGCCCCTGAAACCGGCCCCCACCCTGCGGGGCCCGGAGATCGTGCAGATCGTCGATGTCTCGCCCGGCCAGCTCGATGTCTCGCGCGACTTCCTGATCGGCTCGCGGGCGGCCTGGCAGGACTTCAATGCCAGAGGCGGCCTGCGCAGCCGCCCGGTGCAACACACCGTGCTGGAGGTCGACGGCAGCCTGCCCAGCCTGCGCCAGGCGCTGGAAACCGTGCGTGCCCTGCCCCAGTGCGTAGCATTGTGCGGCACCGCCGGCGACCGCATCGCCTCCCTGCTGGTCGGCCTGCTGCGCCAGGACCCGCTGGAGATCGCGCACGTCGCCCCATGGCTGCACGACGATGCCCAAACCGGCACTGAACGCACCTTCCCCATCTTCGCCTCGCGCCAGGAGCAGATCAGCCACGCGCTCAAGTCGCTCTCCGTGATCGGCGTGCCCGCGCTCGGCGTGGTCTACGCCTCGGCGCAGGAGCAGCATCTGTACCAGGCCGAGGTGCAGCGCGTGGCCGGCCATCTGAAGATGCAGCTCGTCCCCTACACGCTCACGAGCACCCTGCAACAGCTGGGCCAGCAGCTCACCCCCCAGACCCCGCCTATCCTGCTCTTCGTCGGCGGCACGCCCGAGCTCGCGCAGTTCACCCTGGGTCTGGAGAAGCAGGACCGCCAGCGTTACGTCATCGGCCTGGCCGACGTCAACCTGCAGACCCTGAGCCAGCTGGGCCAGTCCCGCAGCACGGCCGTGATGGCCACCCAGGTCGTGCCCATGGTCACGGCCGGCATGCCCGTCGTGCGCAGCTACCGGGAAACGCTGGCACGCCTCTTCGACGAACCGCCCACGCCCCAAAGTCTGGCCGGCTACATCGCAGCGCGTTACGCCCAGGACGTGCTGCAGACACTGGAGCCGACCGTCACGCGCCCCCAGGTGCTGCAGGCCTTCCAGAAACGCAGCGCACTCGACCTGGGTGGATTCCGCATCAGCTTCCAGTCGCAGCGGCGCGCCAGCGCCTACGTGACCCAGAGCATGCTGGCGGCCGATGGCCGCATCCTCGGCTGAGAACTTGTGAAGAAATCTGCTGCGCTGCCCGATTGCCGCGTCGGGTGGTATTGGCTACGGCCGCTGCGCCCGGGCCGCTCGCGACGATTTCTTCACATGTCATGGGGCCGGGTACGATGACTTCGACTCAGCTTCAGACGCACACATGAAAAACGGCACCGACCTCGCAGCCATCGACTTGGGCTCCAACAGCTTTCGCCTGGAGATCGCCCAGCTGGACCACGGCCTGCTCAAGCGCCGGGAGTACCTCAAGGAAACCGTGCGCCAGGGCAACGGCCTGGACGCCGAACGCAACCTCACCATCGAAGCCATGCAGCGCGGCTGGGACTGCCTGGGCCGGTTCGCCGAGCGCTTGGCCGGGTTCCGGAAAAACCAGGTGCGCGCCGTCGCTACCCAGACCCTGCGCGAAGCCCGCAACCGCGAAGTCTTCCTGGAACGTGCGCAGAAGATCCTGGGCTTTCCCATCGACGTGATCTCGGGCCGCGAGGAAGCGCGCCTGATCTACCAGGGCGTGACCCACCTGCTGCCTCAGTCCGACGAACGCCGCCTGGTGGTGGACATCGGCGGGCGCTCCACCGAACTCATCCTGGGCCAGGGCTACCGCCCGCGTTTCATGGACTCCTACCGCGTGGGCAGCGTGGCCTGGTCCATGCGTTATTTCCCCGAAGGCAGCTTCACCGCCGAGGCCTTCGAGACCGCCGAAGTCGCCGCCCAGGCCGTGCTGGACGAAGCCGTCAGCAGTTGCCGGCAGGACGACTGGGACCTGGCCTACGGCTCCTCGGGCACCGTGGGCGCCGTAGGCGACGTGCTGCAGGCTGCCGGCTGGGCCGAAGGCCTGATCACGCAAGAGGGCCTGGACTGGCTGCTGGACCATCTGCTCGAGGCCGGCAGCGCCGACCGCCTGCGCATCGAGGGCATGAAGGACGACCGGCGCGCCGTCATCGGCGGCGGTGTCAGCGTGCTGCGCGCCGTCTTCGGCCTGCTGGGCATCGAGGAGATGCACGTGGCCCAGGGCGCGCTGCGCCACGGCGCGCTCTACGACCTGCTGGACCGCGAACACGAACAGAGCGACCAGCGCAGCACCAGCGTGCTGCGCCTGGCCCGCAACTTCAACGCCGACCCGGCGCAGGCCCGGCGCGTGAGCCAGGTCGCGCACCACCTGCTGCGCCAACTGGCCGGCCAGGACGAATCCGAGGAAATCGAACGCGCCCTGCGCAAACTGGGCTGGGCCGCACAGTTACACGAGATCGGCAGCGCCATCTCGCACAGCGACTACCACAAGCACGGCGCCTACATCCT
>JAGWTL010000304.1 GCA_028869035.1 Burkholderiales bacterium
GGCGTCGAAGCGGTAAGCGCGTGTGAGTGGTCGCACCTGCTCCACCCAGCTATGGTGCGCGGGGTTCTGCACCTCGATCTCATCGAGCAGGCGCACGATGCCGCGGTAATAACCCAGCACCACCAGCTCGCGCAGCTCGGCCAGGCGCTCGGCAGGTGGCGGCAGCACGGGCACCGGGGGTGCGGGTGGCTCGGCTGCGGGCAGCACACGGGCCGTCCACTGCAGCTGCAGGCGCCGCTCCAGCCAGTCGAGCAGCTCACTGTGGCGGATTGGTTTGGTGATGAAGTCGGCTACTGCGATGCCGGCGTCGTTCTCCAGGCCCTGGTCGAAGGCATTGGCCGAGACCACGGCCACGGGCAGTTTGGCCAGGCCGTTCAGACGGCGCAGGCGGCGTATGGTTTCCCAGCCGTCGATGCCGGGCATGGCCAGGTCCATGAAGACCACATCGGGGCGGTAACCCGCGGCCAGCAGGTCCAGCGCGTCGTGCCCGCTGGCGGCGGTGCGCAGCACGAAGCCCAGGGGCACCAGCAGCTGGCTCAGCATCTCGCGGTCGGGTTCTTCGTTGTCCACCACCAGCACGTGGCGGCGCGCGCCCGCGTAAGCACGGCGCGGCGGCCTGGCGGCCACGGGTTTGGCGGAGGGCAGCGCAGCATGCACCTCGGGCAGGAAGAGCTTGACGTGGAAGACCGAGCCCAGGCCCTGGGTGCTCTGCACGGTGAGCTCGCCGCCCATGAGGTCGGTGAGCATCCTGGCGATGGTCAGGCCCAGGCCGGCGCCGGGTGTGCCCTGCGAGGAAGCGGCGCGCGTGAAGGGTTCGAACAGGCGCTCGGTCTCCTGCAGGGTCATGCCGGGGCCGGTGTCGCGGATGTCGATATGCGCCATCTCGCGCGCGTAGCGCAGGCTGAAGGTCACCTCGCCCTGGGCGGTGAACTTGATGGCATTGCCCAGCAGATTGATGAGGATCTGGCGCACGCGCTTCTCGTCGGCGCGCACGCGCTCGGGCAGCACCGAGAGCGGCGTGAAGTGGAAGGCCAGGCCCTTGGCCGCGGCCTGCAGCTCGAACATGGCGGCCAGCTCGTGCACGCAGGCGGCGAAGTCCATGGGCTTGAGGTCCAGCGTGAGCTTGCCCGATTCGATGCGCGCCAGGTCCAGCGTGCCCTCGATCAGCGTGAGCAGGTGCTCGCCCCCGCGGCGGATCACCTGCACCGCGTGCTTGCGGTGCGCGGGCACCTGCGGGTCTTCGCCCATCAATTGCGCGTAACCCAGGATGCTGTTGAGCGGCGTGCGCAGCTCGTGGCTGATGGCGCTGATGTAACGGCTCTTGGCCTGGTTGGCCTGCTCGGCCTGGTGCTGGGCCTGCTCGGCCACACGGCGGGCCTCCTGCAGGGCGGCGTCGGTCTGCTGGTGCAGTTCGATTTCTCGCATGAGCAAGGCCGTCTGGCGGTTGGACTCTTCCTGCGCCACCTGCCGGCTCTTGTGTGCCAGCACCACCCACCAGGCCACCAGGCCCGCGATGAGCAGCAGGGCCATATAGGTCTTGAGGAAACCACCACGCAGCGCGGCCTGCACGAAGGTGGGCAGCTCGCTGTCGGCGTAGACGTGCATCAGGGCCTGCAGCTCCTGCTGGTAGAACAGGCCGAAGACGCCCGCCAGCAAGGGCACGGTGACCAGCATGAGCAGCAGAAAATGCGCAAGGCCCGTGTCCAGATACGGCCACAGGCTTTTGGGCAGCAGGCGCTGCAGCGTGGCCGACCACTGGGCCGAGAGACTGGCGTGCGGTTTGCACAGGTCACCGCAGCGTGCATCCAGCGTACAGCACAGGGAGCAGATGGCCCCCTGGTAGGCCGGGCAGTGGGCCATGTCCGGGCCCTCGTACTCGCCTTCACAGATCACGCAGCGGCGCACGGCGTAGCGGGCGTAGGGGCCCTTGTTAACGTACTCCGTTCGGGCTGAGCCTGTCGAAGCCCATCGCAGCCCTTCGACAAGCTCAGGGCGAACGGAGAGACTGGATTCACGGGCGATATAGAAACGCCCGCATGTGGCCCAGGCGATCAAGGGCGCGGTGACAAAGGCCGTACCCAGCGCGATCAGCGCCGAGAAGGCCTGGGCCAGCGGGCCGAAAAAGCCCAGATAGGCCGTGACCGAGACGATGGAGGCCAGCACCATGGCGCCCACGCCCACGGGGTTGATGTCATAGAGATGCGCGCGCTTGAACTCGATGCCCTTGGGCGACAGGCCCAGGGGTTTGTTGATCACCAGGTCCGCCACCACGGCCATCATCCAGGCGATGGCGATGTTGCTGTACAGGCCCAGCACGTCGCCCAGGGCCTGGAAGACGTTCATCTCCATCAGCATGAAGGCGATGAGCGTGTTGAACACCACCCAGACCACGCGCCCCGGGTGGCTGTGCGTGAGGCGCGAGAAGAAGTTGCTCCAGGCCAGCGAGCCCGCGTAGGCGTTGGTGACGTTGATCTTGAGCTGCGAGATCACCACAAACAAGGCGGTCGCCGCCACCGCCCAGCCGTAGTTGGGGAAGACGTATTCGTAGGCGGCCAGGTACATCTGGTTCGGGTCTACCGCGCGGTCGATGGGCACCGAATGCGTGATGGCCAGCCAGGCCAGCAGCGCGCCGCCCAGCATCTTGACCACCCCCAGGATCACCCAGCCCGGCCCGCCGGCCAGCACACCCAGCCACCAGCGCCCGCGTGTGGCCGGGGTCTTGGCGGGCATGAAACGCAGGTAGTCGGCCTGCTCGCCCATCTGGGTGATGAGGGCGATACCGACCGTAAGCGCAGCACCAAACAGGGGCAGGGCGAAGTCCGAGGTATGGCCCTTCTCCCCCGTGTAGTGCACAACGCCCGAAAACGCAGCGGGGTCCAGGGACAGCACAAAGGCAAAAGGCACGACCAGCATGAGCAGCCAGAGCGGCTGCGTCCAGACCTGCAGCCGGCTGATGGCCGAGACCCCGTGCGTGACCAGGGGAATGACGACCAGCGCGCAGATCAGGTAGCCCCAGCTGGGCGGAATGTCCAGCGCCAGCTCCAGCGCATAGGCCATGACGGCCGCCTCCAGCGCAAAGAAGATGAAGGTGAACGAGGCATAGATCAGCGAGGTCAGTGTCGAGCCGATGTAGCCGAAGCCCGCGCCGCGGGTCAGCAGATCCATGTCCACGCCGTAGCGGGCCGCATACACGCTGATGGGCAGACCCGCCAGAAAGATCACCAGCCCGGTGGCCAGAATGGCCCAGAGCGCATTCTCGAACCCGTACTGCACCAGCAAGGTCGCGCCCACCGCCTCCAGGATCAGGAAGGAGGCGGCCCCGAAGGCCGTGTTGGCCACCCGGAAGATGGACCAGCGCCGGAAGCGCTGCGGCGCAAAGCGCAGCGCGTAATCTTCCAGCGTCTCTCGTACCACCCAGCTGTTGTAATCGCGCCGGATCTTGACCACCTGCTGCGGCGCCCCGGCGTCCGCACCGGCAGGCGCCTCGCCCTCCAGCGCGGCCGAAAGCGGCAGGCCCGGCGGCCCGGAGGGGCTTTCTGAGGACCTCATGCGTGCTCAACTCCTTGGTCTGATCGCCCGGTGGTCTCCAGGTACGGTCCCGGTCCCCTGCGATGCCCCAGAGCGGTGCAGCATTCATGCCATGGGCCTGAAACCCCTCTGACAGCGCCGATTGGGCAGTATTTTTT
>JAGWTL010000305.1 GCA_028869035.1 Burkholderiales bacterium
GCCAGCTTCAAACGCCCGCTCTACAGCTTCATGGGCGACTGGGTCAAGTACCAGGGCATCTGGACCGGCAAGCTCGCATTCTGAGAAAGTCGGAAGCTACGTTTTTGATAGCACATCGCAGAGGCTGAGTTCGTCCAGCCGGCCGCTGCGCCACAGGGCCGCGGTGCTGCCCTCGCGCGGCAGCAGCAGGGCCTGCAGCAGCGGCGCCAGCGGCGTGCGCGCCGGATCGGCCAGCAACACCAGGCGCGGCGGTGCGCCGGGCTCGTCGTCGGCCAGCCGGCCCGCCCAGTCCAGTCTCACCAGGGTTTCGGCCAGGGGTTCGAGCTGCAGCGGGTCCACACGCAGCTGCCCGGCCAGTTGCATGAGCGTGAGGCCGCGACGCGTGTGCTCGAGTTCCTGCAGCAACTCCAGCGCGAGCTGGAAACGCCAGCCCGGTCCCGGCGAGCGCCGGGCCACGCCGGCCAGCAGGCTGGGCAGGTAAGCCGCGATCACCGCGCCCAGCAGCACGATGGCCCAGGCCACATAGATCCAGACCAGCAGAATGGGCAAGGTGGCAAAAGCGCCGTAGACCGCCGAATAGGTGGGTACGGCCTTGAGGTAGACGGCCAGCAACTTCTTGGCGATCTCGATGCCGGCCGCGGCAAACAGGCCGCCGGTCCAGGCGTGGCCCCATTTGACGCTGGTGTTGGGCACGTAATGATAGGTAGCGGCAAGGCCGCCGGCAATCATGAAGAACTCCAGCGTGTCGAGCAGGAAACGCAGCCCGCCCGGCATGCCGCCCACCACATCACGCGAGGCCGTGACGATGTAGGAGGTGATGGTCAGGCTGACCGCCAGCAGCAGCGGCCCCAGGGTGATGGCGGCCCAGTAGACCAGCACACGCTGGCCCAGCGGCCGCGGCCGGCGCACGCGCCAGATGGCGTTGAGCGTGCGGTCGATGGTGAAGACCAGGCTCAGCGCCGTGAAGAACAGGGCCGTCAGGCCGGCCCAGCCCAGGCGGCTGGCCTTGCCGGCGAACTGCGTCAGGTAACCCAGAACCTGGCGCGCGATGTTGTCGGGGATCAGGCTTTCCACCAGCCACTTCTGCAGCACCTCCTGGAACTTGGCGAACATGGGGAAGGCCGTGAACAGGGCCAGCGCCACCGTGACCAGCGGCACCAGGGCGATGGTGGTGGTGAAGGTCAGGCTGCTGGCGGACAGGCCCAGGCGATCGTCGCGAAAACGTTCGCGCAGGGTCAGGGCCGTGTTTTTCCAGGGGAAGCGCGAGAGGTCGGTCAGCAACTCTTGCAGGCGGGGGGACAAGCTCATCCCGCTATGATGCCACCTCCATGCAAGCCACCGACACGCCCGCCCCCGCCCCCGTACAACTCAGCCGCAACCTGGCCGTGGCCAGCCTGCTCGGGCTCATCCTGCTGGGCCTGGCCTGGGAACTCTGGCTGGCGCCGCTGCGCCCGGGCGGCTCCTGGCTGGCGCTCAAGGTGCTGCCCCTGTGCCTGCCGCTGGCCGGCCTGCTGAAGAACCGCATGTATACCTACCGCTGGCTCAGCCTGCTGCTCTGGCTCTACTTCACCGAAGGCGTGGTGCGCGCCACCAGCGAGAGCGCCCCGGGCGCCTGGCTGGCCGCGCTGGAAGTGCTGCTGAGCCTGGCCCTGTTCGCCGCCTGCGTGATGCACATCCGCCTGCGCCAGAAGTCGGCCAAGGCCCAACCCCTCTCCGAGACCGTGACACCATGAGCACCCCCACCGAATTGCTGACCCAGCTGCGCCAGATCGTCGGCGCCCCCAACGTTCTGACCGAGGGCGACCTCAGCGCCTGGGAGCTCGACTGGCGCCGCCGCGAGCGCGGCCGCGCCCTGGCCGTGGTGCGCCCGGCCTCCACCCCGGAAGTGGCCGCCGTGGTCAAGGCCTGCGCCGCCGCGCGCGTGGCCATGGTGCCGCAGGGCGGCAACACCGGCATGGTGGTGGGTTCCACGCCCGACGCCAGCGGCACCCAGGTGGTGCTCAGCCTCACGCGCATGAACAAGGTACGCAAGATCGACGCCGGCAACCTGACCATCACGGTGGACGCCGGCTGCGTGCTGCAAAGCCTGCAGGAGGAATGCGAAAAGGCCGGCTTCCTGTTCCCGCTGAGCCTGGCCTCGGAGGGCAGCTGCACCATCGGCGGCAACCTGGGCACCAATGCCGGCGGCACGCAGGTGGTGCGCTACGGCAACACGCGCGAGCTCTGCCTGGGCCTGGAAGTGGTGACGGCCCAGGGCGAGGTCTGGGACGGCCTCACCGGCCTGCGCAAGGACAACACGGGTTACGACCTGCGCCATCTTTTCATTGGCTCCGAGGGCACGCTGGGCGTGATCACCGGTGCCACCATGAAGCTCTACCCGATGCCGAAAGCCCAGCTCACGGCCTACGCCGCTGTCCCCTCGCTGGAGGATGCGGTGAAGCTGCTGGGCCTGGCGCACGAACACTTGAGTGCCGGCCTGACCGGCTTTGAGGTCATGGGGCAGTTCGCGCTGAGCCTGGTGGTCAAGCACTTCCCGCAGCAGCGTGTGCCCTTCTGGCAGGAGTCTGCTTGGTGCGTCGTCTTGGAGAACTCGGACAACGAGTCCGAGGTCCATGCGCGCGAACAGTTCGAGCGCCTGCTCGAAGCCGCCATGGAACAGGGTTGCGTGAGCGACGCCGTGGTGGCCGAGAGCATGGCGCAGGCCAAGGCCCTCTGGCACATCCGCGAAAGCATCCCGCTGGCCCAGGCCCAGGAAGGCCTGAACATCAAACACGACATCTCCATCAACGTCTCGCGCATCCCCGAGTTCGTGCGCGAGACCAATGCCCTGCTGCTCGAGAAGTTCCCGGGCGCACGCCTGGTGACCTACGGGCATCTGGGCGACGGCAACCTGCACTACAACGTGCAGGCCCCCGAGGGTGACGACCAGGCGCGTTTCCTCAACGAGGAGGAAGCGCCCATGAATGCCGTGGTGTACGAGGTGGTGGACCGCTACAAGGGCTCGATCTCGGCCGAACACGGCATCGGCAGCCTCAAGGTGGACAAGCTGCCGGAGCACAAGTCACCGGTGGCCCTGGGCCTGATGCGCAGCATCAAGCAGGCGCTGGACCCGTACAACCTGATGAACCCGGGCCGCATGATTCGCGGTTGAGGCTTTAAGGCTATGCTGAACAAGTCCGTTCGCGTTGAGCCTGTCGAAACGCCCTCTTTGCAAATCAACCACTTGAAGAGGCCTTCGACAGACTCAGGCCGAACGGGGGGACTTGTTCAGCACAGCCTTAAGCGCCTGGCAGGCGTGGCATTGCCGGGTTTCGCTTTGGCTTCGTCACAGCTTGCTGCTTGCGTGGCTTTGCCGGGTCTCGCCCCGGCGGGCGACTCACTTTTCTTGCTTCGCCAAGAAAAGTAAGCAAAAGAAGGCGAGCCGGGTGCGTCGTCCCTGCGCTTTGCGCAGGGCACGCTGCGTTGCTCGGACCGGGCGGGAGATCCGCAAACTCGCCCTGCGGGCTCAGACATGCGGCTCTCTTTTTCCGCCCGCTCCTGCGCTACTCGCCTCCGCACACGGCGGTGGGAACCGGATACCCGAACCCGGCAGTCCCCGCTGACGCGGTGACTGCCGGGTTCACGGTTTGTCATGCGCGCCACGCGACGCTATAGTCAGCCAAATTC
>JAGWTL010000306.1 GCA_028869035.1 Burkholderiales bacterium
GCGGGATGCCGGCCAGCGAGAACAGGCAGATGGCCATGATGGCGGCATACAGCGGGCTGCGCTGGTTCAGGCCGGCGAAGTCGGCAATCTCCTCGCTCTCGAAACCTTCGCGCGCCAGCAGCAGGATGACGCCGAAGGAGGCCAGCGTGGTCAGCACATAGGTGATGACGTAGAACATGGCCGAGCTGTAGGCGTTGGCAGCGGAGTAGATGTTGCCGTTGATCACGCCCGACATCAGGCCCAGCAGCACGAAACCCATCTGCGAGATGGTGGAGTAGGCCAGCATGCGCTTGAGGTTGGTCTGCATGATGGCGGCCAGGTTGCCGATCAGCAGCGAGGCGATGGCCAGCAGCATGAGCATCTGCTGCCAGTCGAACCACAGGGGCAGCATGCCTTCGACCAGCAGACGCATGACAATGGCAAAGGCCGCCAGCTTCGGAGCCCCGCCGATCATCAGCGTGACGGCGGTGGGGGCGCCCTGGTAGACGTCCGGGATCCACATGTGGAAGGGCACGACGCCGAGCTTGAAGGCCAGGCCGGCGACCACGAAGACCAGGCCGAAGGTCAGCACGCTGGGGTTGATCAGACCGGAGTTGACGGCGCGGAAGACTTCGTTCACGTTGAGCGTGCCGGTGGCGCCGTACATCATGGACATGCCGTAGAGCAGGAAACCCGAGGCCAGCGCACCCAGCACGAAATACTTCATGGCCGCCTCGGTGGAGGTGGCATGGTCACGGCGCAGGGCCACCAGGGCGTAGCTGGACAGCGTGAGCAGTTCCAGGCCCAGGTAGATCAGCAGGAAGTTGTTGCCCGAAATCATGATGAACATGCCCAGCAGCGCGAACAGGCTCAGGCTGAAGAGTTCACCGCCGCGCAGCATGTCGCGGTCGGCCGCGTAGGGGCGCGCATAGACCAGGGTGACCATGACGGCGATGGTGGCGAAGCACTTGAGCCAGTTGCCCAGACTGTCGCTGACCACCATGTCGTTGAGCCCGTAGAAGGTGCCGCCGGCGTTGGCGTACACGGCCTGCAGGGCGGCCACGACGGCCAGTGTCAACAGGGTGACCACATAGGTGGTAGTGCGCAGGCGGCTCTTGACGGCGAGGTCCAGCAGCGTGATGGCGCAGGCCATGACGAGCAGGATGAGCTCGGGGAATACCGCGATCCAGCTGAGGGTGTCAGTCATCTTCAGTCTCTCAAATTCGGTTCGGGCTACGTCAGTTCAGCTTGGACCGGGCCACGTGCTTGAGCAGTTCGGCCACCGAGCTGTCCATCACGTCGGTGAAGGGCTTGGGAAACACGCCCATCCACAGGACGGCGACGGCCAGCAGCGTGAGCATGAGGAACTCGCGGCTGTTGATGTCTTCCAGCCCCTTGACGTCTTCATTGGCCACGGGGCCCAGGTAGACACGCTTGAACATCCACAGTGTGTAGGCGGCGCCGAAGATCAGCGCCGTGGCGGCCAGCCCGCCCAGCCAGAAGTTGGCCTTGACCGCGCCCAGGATCACCATCCACTCACCGACGAAACCGGCGGTGGCCGGCAGGCCGCAGTTGGCCATCGCGAACAGCAGGGCGAAGGCCGTGAACTTGGGCATGGTGTTGATGACACCGCCGTAGCTCGCGATCTCACGCGAATGCACCCGGTCGTAGAGCACGCCGATGCACAGGAACATGGCGCCCGAGACGAAACCGTGGGCGATCATCTGCACCAGGCCACCGGCCACGCCGAGGTCGTTGAAGATGAAGAAACCCAGGGTGACGAAACCCATGTGGGCCACGGACGAGTAGGCCACGAGTTTTTTCATGTCCTGCTGGACCATGGCCACCAGGCCCACGTAGATCACGGCGATCAGCGACAGCGCGATCATGAGCCAGGCCCATTCGCGCGCGGCGTCGGGGGCGATGGGCATGGAGAAACGCAGGAAGCCGTAGGCGCCCAGCTTCAGCATGATGGCGGCCAGCACGGCGGAGCCGCCGGTGGGCGCCTCGACGTGCACGTCGGGCAGCCAGGTGTGCACCGGCCACATCGGCACCTTGACGGCGAAGGCCGCGAAGAAGGCGAAGAAGATCAGGGTCTGGGTGCGGCCGTCCAGCGGCAGGGCGTGCCAGATCGTGATGTCGAAGCTGCCACCCGATCTGGTGTACAGGTAGATCAGCGCAACCAGCAGCAGCAGCGAACCCAGCAGGGTGTAAAGGAAGAACTTGAAAGCCGCATAGATCTTGTTGGGGCCGCCCCAGATGCCGATGATCAGGTACATCGGGATCAGGGTGGCCTCGAAGAAGACGTAGAACAGGATACCGTCCAGTGCGGAGAACACGCCGATCATGAGGCCGCTCAGAATCAGGAAGGCACCCATGTACTGGTTGACGCGGCTGGTGATGGCCTCCCAGCCGGCGATGACCACGACCACGTTGACGAAGGCAGTCAGCAGCACGAACCAGAGCGAGATGCCGTCCAGGCCCAGGTGGTAGTGCACATTGAAGCGATCCATCCAGGGCAGGAGTTCCACGAACTGCATCTCGGCCGTGCCGAGCTTGAAACCCGTGTACAGCGGCAGCGTGACGAGGAAACTGGCGATCGCGCCCACCAGCGCAACCCAGCGCACGGTGCGTGCCTGGTCGTCACGGCCGAGGACGAGCAGCAGCACGCCGAAAGCGATCGGCATCCAGATGGCAAGGCTCAACAAACCCATATTGTTCTTCTCCTTAGCGGCTTAGCCACTGGGCCAGCATGGGCCAGGTCACGAAATACGTCATCAGCGCCACGATGCCGAGGATCATGGCCAGGGCATAGTGGTAGAGGTAGCCCGACTGGAACCAGCGCACGATGCCGGCCACCCAGCCCACCACCTTCCAGGATCCGTTGACCAGGGTGCCGTCGATCACGGCCTGGTCGCCGCCCTTCCACAGGCCCATGCCCAGCAGACGGGCGCCGCGCGCCAGGACGTTCTCGTTGAACCAGTCCATGTAGTACTTGTTGTCCAGCAGGGTGTAGACCGGCTGGACCATGCGTTTGATGGCCACCGGCAGGGCCGGATTGACCATGTACATGTAATACGCGGTAGCCACGCCGGCCAGCGCCAGCCAGAAGGGCAGGGTGCTGAAGGCGTGGGTCGCCATGGCCAGGGGGCCGTGAAAGGCGTCGGCCAGTTCGGCCATCACGGGGTGCCTGGCCGCGTCCACAAAGATCGCGTCCTTGAAGAACTCGCCGTACAGCATGGGCTGGATGGTCAGGTAGCCGATCACCACCGAGGGGATGGCCAGCAGCACCAGGGGCACCGTCACCACCCAGGGCGACTCGTGCGGCTCGCGGTGCTCGGCCTGGCCGCGGCCATGGTCGTGGTCATCATGGTGCGCGTCGGGGTTCTGGTCGTAGCGTTCCTTGCCGTGGAAGACCAGGAAGTACATGCGGAAGGAATAGAAGGCCGTCACGAAGACGCCCGCCAGCACCGCGAAGCTGGCGAAGCCGCTGCCCCACAGGTGGCTCTCATGCACGGCTTCGATGATGCTGTCCTTGGAATAGAAGCCGGCGAACAGCGGCGTTCCGATCAGCGCCAGGGAACCGAGCAACGAGGTGATCCAGGTGATGGGCATGTACTTGCGCACGCCACCCATCCAGCGGATGTCTTGGTTGTGGTGCATGCC
>JAGWTL010000307.1 GCA_028869035.1 Burkholderiales bacterium
GGCCTGGTGCGCGCACCAGGGCAGCGCGGTCATGCTCGGTGACGTGGACCGGCAGCAATCCACCCGTTCCTGGCTGCGCAAACGCAGCGAGACCCTGCCCGCCATCGCCCCCTGGACGGTCGACCAGAACATCCTGCGTGTGCCCGTCGGCATCACCCACGTCATCCTGGACACGCCGGGCGGCCTGCACGGCTTCGACCTGGCCCGCATGGTCATGTTCGCCGACATCATCCTCATGCCGGTCTGCGGTTCGGCCTTCGACCGCGAATCGGCCGCCGACTGCCACGCTGAACTCATGGCGCTGCCACGAGTGGCCACCGGCCGCTGCAAGGTCGCCTGCATCGGCATGCGCATCGACACCCGTACCCGCACGCCGCAGGCCCTCAAGGACTGGGCCGCCGGCCTGGGCATGCCCTTCCTGGGTGTGCTGCGCGAAAGCCAGGCCTATGTGCAATGCCTGGAACGCGGCATGACCCTGTTCGACCTGCCGTCCGACCGCGTCACCACCGACCTGCGCCAGTGGCAACCCATCCTGGGCTGGCTGCAACCGCAACTGGCCATCACGCCCACCGCTGTCCCGCTGGGGAGTCCGCCCCCCACGCTGGCCACGGCTTCCCTGCCGGCCCGCCCCGCAGTCGCGCCCGCCCCCCTGCCCCGCCGCTTGCTGGCCACGCACAACACAGCGCCGGCCAGCCGCAGTCTGCCACCCGGAGCGGCCGCCGCGCCCATCCCCAGCCCGATCCCGTCGCCCCCGGCCGCCCGGCCGGCTCCCAGCCTGCTGGCACGTGAAGCCGCCGCCCCCGCCGTGCCGCGCATGCTGGTCTCGCGGCCGCAGCCGGCCGTCACACGCCTGAACAACACACGCGTGCTCGACCGGGTCGCCGGCAACAACGCCACGTTGCGCAACACCTCGGCCACAAGCCGCTCTGTCGAGACGCCCCAGGTGCACGAAGCGCCCTCTATCCCGTCTTTCCTGAAACTGGTGAAGTGCTGATTCAATCCAGCGCGCGGCGCAGGTCGGCCACGCGCTCGGCAATGGCTGCGGCATCCTCGCCATCACCGGCCTGCCCCAGGTAGGTTTCCAGATCCTGCACCGCGGACCCCAGTTGCCCCAGCTCAGCCTGGGCCAGGCCGCGGTCGCGGTACTCGTCCCAGGCCTGCGGCAGCAAGACCAGCAAGCGGTCCTCCACGGCCACCAGCCGTGGCCAGTCCTGCTGCGTGCGATGGATTTCCTTGAGATTGCGCAGCATGCGCGCAATGATCTCGCGCGCCGGCATGGCCTGCAGGTAATGGCCCAGTGGCAGTTCGGGGGCGCCGGGCAGGCCGTGGTTGCCACGCCAGGCTTCCAGCCGTGTCTGCAACTCCTCGCGGCTCAAGGACTGCCCGCTGAAGGGATCGATCACCACCTGCGCATGCGGCAGGTTGACCTTGACCATGAAGTGTCCGGGGAAGCCCACCCCGTGCGCCGGCAGGCCCAGGCCCTGCGCCAGTTCCAGCCACAGCACGGCCAGCGAGACCGGGATGCCGCGCCGGCGCTCCAGCACCCGGTGCAGGTAGCTGTTCTCCGGGTCGTAGTAGTGATTGAGGTTGC
Organism: Burkholderiales bacterium; assembly: GCA_028869035.1. Classification (GTDB taxonomy): domain Bacteria; phylum Pseudomonadota; class Gammaproteobacteria; order Burkholderiales; family Burkholderiaceae_C; genus Hylemonella. The sequence continues at coordinate 1,592 of JAGWTL010000307.1, forward strand.
CCCCGAAATGCAGCTCGTGAAAGAAGAAATGGTTGAGCAGGCGCAGCTTGTGCATGGCCGGCGCATCGGCCGGCAGACGCCGGCGCAGGCGCGCCAGCAGCGCATCCACCTCGGCCAGGACCTGCTGCACGTCCAGGCGCGGGTATTCGTCCTGCCCCAGGCTGGTGGCGGCCTCGAGTAGGTGAAACTGAGCATCAGTCTGGACCAGGGCGCCGAAATAGTCCAGCGGCGTGGGCAGTTTGAAGGACAGGCTCACGCGTACCCCTCTAGCGACGCAGCAACTGCCGGAAGCGCAGCCCCGCGGCCCAGACCACGCCGAGATACAGGACCGCCGCCCCCAACACCAGCAGCGCCAGCAAGCCGATGCGCAGGCCAGCCTGGGACCGCAGGCCTGTCCAGTCCCAGGCGCTGCTACCCCACATCAGGAACACCACCAGCAAAGCGGAAGCTGCCAGCACCTGCAGGCCGAACACACCCCAGCCCGGCGAGGGCTTGTAGCTGCCACGGCGCAAGAGGCCGATCAGCAGCCACAGCGCGTTGATCAGGGCGCCGATGCCGATGGCCAGCGCCAGCCCCGCATGCGCAAACACGGGCACGAACACGAGATTGAGCAACTGCGTGATGACCAGCACGGCCATGGCGATCTTCACCGGCGTGCGGATGTCCTGGCTGGCGTAATACCCCGGGGCCAGCACCTTGATGGCCACCAGCCCCAGCAAACCCGCGCCATAACCCACGAGGGCCGTGCTCGTCTGCACCACATCGCGGTCGGTGAAGGCGCCGTAGTGGTAGAGCGCGGCCACCAGCGGCTTGGCAAACGTCAGCAGCGCCAGCGCGCAAGGCACGGTGAGCAGCACCACGATGCGCAAGCCCCAGTCCAGCATGGCGGAGTATCTGGCCGTGTCATTGGCCGCCTTGGCCGAGGCCAGCTGCGGCATGAGCACCACGCCGATGGCCACGCCCAGCAAGGCGGTGGGAAACTCCATCAGCCGGTCGGCATAGGTCAGCCAGCTCACGCTGCCCGGCGCGAGATGCGAAGCGATCTGCGTGTTGATGATGGTGGAGATGTGCGCCACGCTCACGCCCAGCAAGGCCGGCAGCATGAGACGGACAATGTTCCTCGTATCCGGGTCAGTCCATGAAGTCTTGATGGCAGCCCAGCTCAGGCCGAAGCGCGGCATCAGCCCCAGCTTTTTCAGCGCCAGCAGTTGCACGCCCAGTTGCAGCACGCCGCCCAGCAGCACACCGCCGCCCAGCGCGTAGATCGGCTCCACGCCCCGGCCAGCCAGCCAGGGGGCGCCCAGCCAGGCCGCGGCAATCATGGCCACGTTGAGCAGCACCGGCGTGGCCGCCGGCACCGCAAAACGCTTCCAGGTGTTGAGCACCCCCGCGCACAGCGCCACCAGCGACATGAAGGCAATGTAGGGGAACATCCAGCGCGTCATCACCACCGCCGCTTCGAATCCGTGACCCAGGCCGCTGGCCAGCACCCACACCAGCACCGGCGCCAGCGCAACACCGATGACGCTGAGCCCCAGCAGCATCCAGGCCAGCACCGTGGCCACGTGGTCGATGAGCTGCCGCGTCTTCTCCTCGCCCTGCTGCGTGCGGGCAGCGGCCAGCACCGGGACAAAGGCCTGGCTGAAGGCCCCTTCGGCAAAAAAGCGGCGGAACAGGTTGGGAATCCGGAACGCCACATTGAAGGCGTCCGTCATGGCGCTGGCGCCGAAGGTGGCGGCGATCAGCAGTTCGCGGACCAGCCCGGTGATACGCGAGGCCAGGGTCAGCAGGGAGACCGTCGAGGCGGCTTTGAAAAGACTCACGGCGGTAGGATCCTTTAGGCGCTCAATCAAGCCTAGTGTAGCCCGCCCGATTGGGGGCTGAGCGCTCACTCACCCCTGGCCATCCGAAGTGCTACAATAGCCGGCTTTGCTGACATCATCCACAGACACAAGGAAACACTGATATGGCATCTGGAAAGCCGAAGAAAAAGAACCCGCGCCTGGCGTCGGGCCGCAAACGCGCACGTCAGGACGTCAAGCTGAA
>JAGWTL010000308.1 GCA_028869035.1 Burkholderiales bacterium
ATTCCGAGCAGGCCGGCCTGCTGGCCCGCGCCCAGGAGATCGAGAACCTGGAAAAGCAGCTGCGCGCCCAGTCCCTCATCAACGAAGAAGCACGCAGTGCCCTGGTGCGTGCCGAGTCCGCCTATGCCGACGCCTCGCAGCGCTTGGTGGTCGCGCGCCGCGAAGCCAGCGAAACGCAGAGCCGCGCCCACGAGCTGCAGGTCGAGACCCTGCGTCTCACACAGCTGGCCGAGCAGACCCGCGCACGCAGCGAGCAGATCGCGGGTGACCTGGCCGAAGTCGATGCCCTGCTGGAAGAACTGCAGGAGCGCCGCGTGGCCGCCGAAGGCCGCTTCGAAGAACTCGATATGCAGCTGGCCGACAGCCAGGAACGCCACGCCCAGCTTGACGAGCGCGTTCTGGAGGCCGAGCGCAAACTGAATGCCTGCCGCGAGCAGCAGCGCAGCCTGGAGCGCCAGGCCCAGGAGGCCACCTTCTCGCTGCGCACCCTGGATGCGCGCCGCGCCGAGCTGGCGCGCGCCATCGAGACGGCCGAGCAGCAGGCGGCCTCCATCACCGGTGAAGAGCAACGCGCCCGCGACGAACTGGCCCGCCTGACCGACGCCGCGGCCCAGGCCGGTTTGCAGAACGCCCTGAGCCTGAAGCTGGAGCGCGAACAGGCCCTGGGCGCCAAGCGCAGCGAATACGACGACCTGACCAACAAGCTGCGCGCCAGCGACGAACGCCGCATCAAGCTGGAGCGCGAACTCGACCCGCTCAGGCTGCGCATCCAGGACATGCAGCTCAAGGAACAGGCCGCGCGCCTGGGTTTCGAGCAGTACGCCCAGTTGCTGGCCGACGCCCAGGCCGACCTGGAGGTCGTCGCCAAGTCCGTAACGGACGGCAACGTGCGCCTCACCGGCCTGCAGGGCGAGATCGACCGCCTGAACCGCGAGATCGCAGCCCTGGGCGCCGTCAACCTGGCCGCGCTCGAAGAACTGGCCAGCGCGCGCGAGCGCAAGCACTTCCTGGACGCCCAGTCGGCCGACCTGAACGACGCCATGAACACGCTGGAAGACGCCATCCGCAAGATCGACGGCGAGACGCGCGAACTGCTGGCGGGCACCTTCAAGACCGTCAACGAGCACTTCGGCAAGATGTTCCCCGAACTCTTCGGCGGCGGCCAGGCCCGGCTCATCATGACCGGCGACGAGATCCTGGACGCTGGCGTGCAGGTCATGGCCCAGCCGCCCGGCAAGAAGAACCAGACCATCCACCTGCTCTCGGGCGGCGAGAAGGCGCTGACGGCCATCGCCCTGGTGTTTGCCATCTTCCAGCTCAACCCGGCCCCCTTCTGTCTGCTGGACGAGGTGGACGCGCCGCTGGACGACGCCAACACCGAGCGTTATGCCAAGCTGGTGAGAAGCATGAGCCGTGGCACTCAGTTCCTCTTCATCAGCCACAACAAGATCGCCATGGAAATGGCCGAGCAGTTGATCGGCGTGACCATGCAGGAGCAGGGCGTTTCGCGCATCGTGGCAGTGGACATGGAATCCGCCGTGTCCATGGCCGAGGCGGCCTGACGCGACCCGGAGCCTGACACCGATGAGCAAACTGCAAATCGGACTGGCCATCGCCGGCGTGCTGCTGCTGGCCGCCCTGGTGGCCCATGGCGCCTGGACGTCGCGGCGCAACCAGCCACGCCAGGCCGAACCCGAGGTCCCGCCCGTCGAGCCGCATGGCCTGGATGAATTCGCGCTGGAGCCGGCCGCACCCGCTGCCGTCGGCAGTGCCGACGAAGAGGGGCTGCTGCTGCCCACGATGCAGGACAGGAAGGCCCAGCTCGACCCGTTGATCGACGTCAGCGCGGCCATCGAGCTCGAGCACCCGGTCAGCGGCGAGGCCCTGCTGCAGCACATGCCGGCCACGCGCCGTGTGGGCAGCAAGCCCTACGCCATCGAAGGCCTGGACGAGGCCACGGGGGTCTGGGAGCCGCCCCAGCCGGGCCGGCGCTACAGCGCCCTGCAGGCCGGCGTGCAGCTGGCCAACCGTGCCGGCGCGCTCAACGAGATCGAGTACTCCGAATTCGTCGTGAAGACCCAGGCCCTGGCCGATGCCGTGGGCGGCACCCCCGAATTCCCCGACATGATGGACGCCGTGGCCCGTGCGCGCGAACTCGACAGCTTTGCCAGCGAACACGACGCGCAGCTCAGCGTGACCCTGCGCGCGCGCCACACGGCCTGGAGCGCCGGCTACGTGCAGCAGAACGCTGCGCGCCTGGGTTTTGTGACCGGCGTGCTGCCCGGGCGCATGGTGCTGCCGGCCAGCGTGGGCGGCCAGCCCCCGGTGCTGGGTCTGCAGTACGACCCCCAGGCCGCGCAGGCGGCCGACCCGGCGCAGACCGCCATCCGCGACATGACGCTGAGTCTGGACGTGGCCCAGGTCGCGCGCTCCGAGCAGCCCTATGTGCGCCTGCGTGTGGCTGCCACGCGCCTGGCCGAGGTGATGGACGGCCAGATCACCGACGACAACGGCCGGCCCCTGAGCACCGACGCCATGGACCTGATCGGCGCCGAGCTGGAGAACCTCTACGACCGGCTGGACGAGCGCGAGCTCTCGGCCGGTTCGGTGCTGGCGCGACGCTTGTTTTCGTGATATCCCCCTGTCGATTTCCTGATGAGCAGAACGCATGATCTGAAACGTGTGCAGGAACTGCACCAGCTCCTGCACCACCACGCCCACCGTTATTACGTGCTCGACGCACCGGAAATCCCGGATGCCGAGTACGACCAGCTGTTCCGTGAACTGCAGGCGCTGGAGGCCGCGCATCCTGAGCTGCTGACCCCTGATTCGCCCACGCAGCGCGTGGGTGGCAAGGTGCTGGACGGCTTGATGCCGGTGCGCCATGCCGTGCCCATGCTCTCCATCGAGACCGAGACCGACACGACGGAGCAGGGTGCGCAGAACTTCGATGCCCGCGTGCGCAAAGCCCTGGGTCTGTTGGAATCCGATCCGCCGGTCGAATACGCAGCCGAACTCAAATTCGACGGCCTGGCCATCAACCTGCGCTACGAGCGCGGCGTGCTGGTGCAGGCCGCCACGCGTGGCGACGGCGAGACCGGCGAGGACGTGACCCAGAACATCCGCACCATCGGCCAGATCCCCTTGAAGCTGTCGGGCGCGGACGCGTCCGTGCTGGAAGTCCGTGGCGAGGTCTACATGCGGCGCGACGACTTCGACGTGCTCAACGAAAAGCAGCGCGAGAAAGGCGAGAAGACCTTCATCAACCCGCGCAATACCGCGGCGGGCGCCATCCGCCAGCTCGATCCCGCGCTGGTGGCGCAGCGGCCCTTGAGTTTCTTTGCCTACGGCCTGGGCGAGGTACAAGGTTGGCCTGTGCCGGCCACGCATGCGCAGATGCTGGACGCCCTGCAGACCCTGGGCCTGCCGGTCTGCGTCGAACGGGTCGTGGCCCTGGGGTCGGAGGGTCTGGTCGCGTTCCACCAGGCCATGGGTGCGAAGCGTGACGCGCTGCCTTTTGACATCGACGGCGTGGTCTACAAGGTCAACGCCCTGGCCCTGCAGCAGCAGCTCGGCTTCAAGACGCGCGAGCCGCGCTGGGCCGTGGCGCACAAGTACCCGGCGCAGGAGATGCT
>JAGWTL010000020.1 GCA_028869035.1 Burkholderiales bacterium
CCAACTACCAGATCGACGTGGTGCTGGTCGAGCCCAACGAGAGCTTCATCTCCTGCCCGATCTCCAACCTGGTGATCGGCGGCAGCAAGACCCTGGGCGACATCACCACGCCCTACGACAGGCTCCAGAGCACGCACGGCGTGATCCATGCACGCGACCGCGTCACCGACATCGACCGCGGCGCGAAGAAGGTCACGCTGGCCGGTGGCGCCAGCATCGGCTACGACAAGCTCATCGTCTCGCCTGGCGTGGACATGATGTGGAGCAGCATCGAAGGCCTGAAGGACGCAAACGCCTCGGGCGACATCCTGCAGGCCTGGAAGGCCGGCGCCGAGACCGTGGCGCTGCGCCGCCAGCTTGAGGCCATGCCCGATGGCGGTGTCTACGCCATTGCTGTTCCATTGGCACCTTACCGCTGCCCGCCCGGCCCCTACGAGCGCGCGAGCCAGGTGGCCAGCTACTTCAAGAAGGCCAAGCCCAGGTCCAAGGTGCTGATCCTCGACGCCAATCCCGACGTCACCTCCAAGGGCCCGCTGTTCAAGAAGTTCTGGGCCGAGAACTACGCCGGCATGCTGGAGTTCCGCGGCAACCACAAGGCCATCGCCGTGGACGCCAGGACCAACACCGTCAAGTTCGAAACCTCGGACGACGTGAAGGCCGACGTGCTCAACGTGCTGCCCAATATGAGCGCGGGCCTGATCGCCATGCAGTCGGGTCTGGCCAATGCCAATGGCCGCTGGTGCAATGTGAACTACCAGACCTTCGAGTCCACCGCCGCCAGGGACGTGCACGTGATCGGCGACTCGGTGCTCGCCGCGCCGCTGATGCCCAAGTCCGGCCACATGGCCAACTCGCACGGCAAGGTGGTGGCCGCCGCCGTGGTGGCCCAGCTCTCGGGCCTGGAGGTCAACCCGCAACCCCTGCTGACCAACACCTGCTACAGCTTCGTCAACGACAAGCTGGTGGTGCATGTGGCTTCGGTCCACCAGTACGACGCAGCCGAGAAGACCTACAAGACCGTACCGGGTTCGGGCGGCGTCTCACCCGGCCCCACCGAGCTCGAAGGCATCTACGCGATGAACTGGGCGCACAACATCTGGGCGGATACACTGCTCTGATCTTGCCGGGCCCGGTGGCACACCGGGCTCACCGCCGGCTCAGGCCGGCTTTTTCTTGTTGACGGATTAAGGAATTGCTCATGTACAAAATCATCACCACCCTCGTCCTGGCCTGCGCGGCCATTCTGGGTTTCTCGTCGACAGCACAGGCGCAAGCCACGCAGCAGGTCAAGGCCGTCTACCACGTGAACACCGACGTGAACACGATGCCGGCCATCCTGAACAACATCCGCAACCACCTGAACGCCGATCCCAAGGCCAAGATCGTGGTGGTCACGCACGGCCCGGGCATCAACTTCCTGCTGCAGGACGCCAAGGACAGCCAGGGCCGCGAGTTCAGCGGCGCCGTCAGCGACCTGGCGAGCAAGGGCGTGGATTTCCGCGTCTGCAACAACACGCTGACGACGCGCAACATCAGCCCCGACCGCGTGCTGATGGAGGCCAGGATCGTGCCCTCGGGCGTGGCCGAGGTGGCGCGCCTGCAGGCGCAGGAAGGTTACGTCTACCTCAAGCCCTGAGCACCCGACGCGCACAGCAAAAAGGGGCCTCTCAGGCCCCTTTGCTTTGGCGGACGCGCCAGTGCTCAGGCGGCCGGCGAAGCCGAATGCTCGGCCGAGGGCATTTCGAAGTTCGCCTCGGAGGCGATCTGTGTGCACACCGCTCGGCACAGGGCCGACACCCGGTCATCGATGATGCGGTAGTAGATCTGCACACCTTCGCGGCGCTTGCCCAGCACACCGGCCTGGTACAGCGTGGTCAGGTGCTGCGACATATTGGGCTGGGTGGTGTCGATCTTGCCCAGCAGGTAGCTGACGTTGCGCTCGCCGTCGCAAAGGTGGCTGATGATCTTCAGCCGCATGGGCGCGGACATGACACGAAAAACCTCTGCCGCCAGTTCGAAAACCTGGTCGGGCTCGGTCACGGTGGCCGGGGTGGGCTGGATGGAACGCTTGCTCATGACAAACCCTATCCTAATATAAGTACTTGCTCATTCTACAGATGGACGGGTACTTTCATCACCCATTCTTATCACGCAAGGTACGGCTCAGCAACAGCACCGGGATCAGGCCCACCAGCACCAGGGCCAGCGAAGGCAGGGCCGCCTCACCCAGGCGCTCGTCGCGGGCCAGCTGGTAGGCCACCACGGCCAGGGTGTCGCTGTTGAAGGGGCGCAGCACCAGGGTGGCGGGCAGCTCCTTCATCACGTCCACGAAAACCAGCAGCGTGGCCGCCAGCACCGAACGGCGCAGCAGGGGCCAGTGCACGCGGGCGAGCAGGCCCCAGCCGCCACCGCCCAGCATGCGCGCGCTGTCGTCCAGGCTGGGCGGGATGCGGGCATAACCGCTTTGCAGGGACTGCAGGGCCACGGCCACAAAGCGCACCAGATAGGCCCAGACCAGGCCCAGCGAGGTGGCCGTGACCCAGTAGGCGGCGCCGGCCTGCGGCCAGCGGGCCTGCACCCAGCCCACGGGCAGCAGCAGGCCCACCACGATGACCGCGCCCGGCACGGCATACCCGAGGCTGGCCAGCCGGACCACGGCGCGTGTCAGCACGTCGGGCAGGCGCCGCAGCGCGTAGGCCAGCAGCAGGGCCACGGCCACGGCCAGCACGGCGCCGATCAACCCCAGGCGCACGCTGTTGCCGGCCCAGACCGGGAAGCGCTCCCAGGGCAGCTCGGACCAGCCGGCCACCAGCGGTCGGAACATGAAGAGCACCGGCGCCACAAAACCCATCAGCAGCGGCAGGCCGCAGACGGCCCAGGCGGCCACCAGGCGCAAGCCACGCAGCGGTACCGGCCGCGCTTCCGCATAGGCCTGGCGCGCGGTGCGCGAACTCACGAAACGCAGGCGTTGGCGCGAGCGGTGCTCCAGCCAGAGCAGCAGGGCCACGAAACCCAGCAGCAGGGTGGCCAGCTGGGCCGCGGCGATGCGGTTGTCCATGGCCAGCCAGGCTTTGTAGATGCCGGCGGTGAAGGTCTGAATGCCGAAGTAACTGGCCACACCGAAGTCGGCCAGGGTTTCCATGAGCGCCAGCGCCACGCCGGCGGCCACGGCCGGGCGCGCCAGCGGCAGGGCCACCTCGCGGATGCGGCGCGACAGGGGCGCCCCCAATAGGCGGGCCGCTTCCATGAGATGGCTGGCGCGCTCGGCCAGGGCCGTGCGCGCCAGCAGGTAGACGTAGGGATAGAGCGCGAAGGTCAGCACCCAGGCCGCGCCCGCGGTGTTGCGGATCTCGGGGAACATGCGTCCCTGCAGGCCGGTGACCGCGCGCAGCCAGCCCTGCAAGGGGCCGCTGTACTGCAGGAAGTCGGTGTAGGCGTAAGCGATCACATAGGCCGGCATGGCCAGGGGCAGCAGGAGCGCCCATTCAAAGAAGCGCCGACCCGGAAAGTCGAACAGGGTCACGGCCGCGGCCGAGGACAGGCCCACGGCGATCACCCCCATGGTCACCAGCAGGCAGAGCCCCACCGTGGTGGCCAGGTAGTCGGGCAGGACGGTGCGCGCCATCTCGCGCAGGATCTCCGTGGCCTGGGCCCCGGGTGCGCCACCGGGCAGCCAGGCGCCCAGGAGCGCGAGCACGGGCAGCATCAGGGCGGCAGTGAAGAGCAGCAGGAAAAGGTGACGAAGCCGGCGCAAGGCCATGAACGGGGCACCCGTGAGGGATAAGGAGCGTAATGAGAATTGTAAGCATCTAAAATGAGCCACCATGTTCCTTGAAGTCTCCAAGCTCGCAGTACGCTACCCCGGCGCGGCCCAGGCCGCAGTGCAGGACGTGTCGCTGGGGCTGCGCGCCGGCGACATCGGCGTGCTGATCGGTCCTTCAGGCTGCGGCAAGACCACACTCTTGCGTGCCGTGGCCGGGCTGGAGCCGGTGAACGGCGGCGAGATCCGCCTCTCGGGCCAGGTGGTGGGCAGCGCCAGCACCCAGCTGGCGCCCGAGGCGCGCCGCATCGGCATGGTGTTTCAGGACTACGCTCTCTTCCCACACCTGGACGTGGGGCACAACGTGGCTTTCGGCATTCACCAGCTGCCACGCGCCGAGCGCGCACAACGCGTGCGCGCAGTGCTGGCCCTGGTGGGCCTGGAGGGGAGCGAGTCGCGTTACCCGCACGAGCTCTCGGGCGGGCAGCAGCAGCGTGTGGCCCTCGCCCGCGCGCTGGCGCCGCGCCCGCAGCTGCTGCTGCTGGACGAACCCTTTTCCAACCTCGACGTCGAGTTGCGCGAGCGCCTGGCGCACGAGGTGCGCAACATCCTCAAGGCCGCGCAGGCCACGGCCCTGTTCGTCACGCACGACCAGCTCGAGGCCTTCGCCATCGGCGACACCATCGGTGTCATGCACCAGGGCCGCCTGCACCAGTGGGACGATGCCTACACGCTCTACCACCGCCCGGCCACGCGTTTCGTGGCCGACTTCATCGGCCATGGCGTGTTCGCGCCGGCCACCCTGCGCGAAGTGAACCAGCAGATCGTGGTGCAGACGCCGCTGGGCGAGCTGACCGACGTGGCCGAATGCCCCCTGCCCGGTGCGTTTGCCGGCGGCGAATGCGATGTGCTGCTGCGCGCCGACGACATCGTGCACGACGACAACGCGCCCGTGAAGGCCGAGATCATCCGCAAGGCTTTTCGCGGTTCGGAGTTCCTCTACACCCTGCGCCTGGCCGGTGGCCAGACCGTGCTGGCCCATGTGCCCAGCCACCACGACCACAGGATCGGCGAGTGGATCGGCATCCGGCCCGAGGTGGACCACGTGGTCACCTTCGAGCGGGTCTGAGGCTCAGACCGGCGGCGCTTCGCGCAGCTGCATGACCGCGGCGCGCAGCGCCTGCGCCCAGGCCCGCCGCTCGCGTCCTTGCGAGTCCTGCACCACGCCAAAGACGATGCGCACCGTGATGCCGCGCGCGCGCACCGTGCGCCAGACCGAACCCAGCAGGGTGTCGTCGCCCACATAAGCGGGCGCCAGGCTGCGCTCGCCGCTGCGCGTGTCGATGAACTGCAAGGCCACGGGCTGTACGGGCGCGCCGGCCGCGATGGCGGCCTGCAGCAGGTTGGCGTGAAAGGGCAGCAGGTCCACACCATCACTGGTGGTGCCTTCGGGGAAAACCGCCAGCACGTCACCGGCGCGCAGGCTGTCGGCCATGTGGTGCACCACGCGCATGGCGTCACGGCGTGACTCGCGCTGGATGAAGAGCGTACCCACGCCGCTGGCCAGGGCACCGATCAGCGGCCAGGCCTGGACGTCGGCCTTGGAGACGAAGCGGCAGAAACGCGCGGCGTGCAGCGAGGTGATGTCCAGCCAGGAGATGTGGTTGGCCACCAGCAGCAGGGGGCCGGGCAAGGCGGCCTCGCCCTGCACTTCGAGCCGGATGCCCAGGCGCGCGAGCATCTCGCGCGACCAGGCCTGCACGCGGATGGCGCGCTGCTCCTCACTCAGGCGCGGAAAACGCAGCAGGATGGTCAGCAGGCCCGCGACGATGTGCGTGCTGGCCCGCGCCAGTCGCCAGACCGCAAGCAGCCTGGAAACTTCAGGCGGCCTGATAGGCAACCTGCCCACCGACGATGGTGCAGCGCACGCGCGCGGGCAGCTCGTAACCGGCAAAGGGCGTGTGCTTGCCCTGGCTGCGCAGCGCTGCAGGCAACACTGTCCATTCGGCCTGCGGGTCGAAGACGCAGACGTCGGCCACGCCACCCACCACGAGCTGGCCGGCGCTGGCCTGCAGGGTACCCAGGGCGTTGCCCAGCACCCGCGCGGGTTCGCTGCTGAGCACGGCCAGGGCCCGCGTCAGGCCCACGCCGCTTTCCTGCCCCCACTTGAGTGCCAGGCTCAGCAGCAGCTCCACGCCGGTGGCGCCGGGTTCGGCCTCGGCGAAGGGCAGCATCTTGGCGTCTTCGTCCACCGGCGTGTGGTCGGAGACCAGGGCGTCGATGGTGCCGTCGGCCAGGGCTTCGCGCAAGGCATCGCGGTCGGCCTGCTGGCGCAGCGGCGGGTTGAGGCGCATGCGGCTGTCGAAGTAACCGATGTCGTTGTCGGTCAGGTGCAGGGAGTTGATGCTGATGTCGCAGGTGACGGGCAGGCCCTGGTCCTTGGCCAGTCTTACCAGGGCCACACCGGCCGCGCTGCTGAGGCGGCACAGGTGCACGCGCGCGCCGGTGGCACGCATCAGCTCGAAGATGGTGTAGAGGGCGATGGTCTCGGCGGCCACCGGCACGCCCGACAGACCCAGGCGCGTGGCCAGCGCGCCGCTGGCCGCCACCCCCTGCCCCATGTAATGGTCGTTCGGGCGCAGCCAGACCGCGTAGCCGAAGGTGCTGGCGTACTGGAAGGCGCGCTGCAGGATCTGGGTGTTGACCAGGGGCACATCGGCCTGGCTGAAGGCCACGCAACCGGACTCGGTGAGTTCGGCCATCTCGGTCAGGATCTCGCCCTGCAGATTGCGCGTGAGCGCGCCGATGGGAAAGACACGCGCCTGGTGCAATTTCTCGGCGCGGAACTTGAGCATCTCGACCAGGCCGGGCTCGTCGAGCACGGGGTCGGTGTCGGGCGGGCAGGCGAGAGCGGTGACACCACCGGCCACGGCGGCAGCCATCTCGGATTCGAGCATGCCCTCGTGCTCGTGGCCGGGTTCGCGCAGGCGCACAGCCAGGTCCATGAGACCGGGGGCGACGACACAGCCGGCGGCCTCGACCACACGGTTGGGCGCAAAGTCGGCCGGCAGCTTGCCGATGGCCACGATGCGGCCGGCGGCGATGGCCAGGTCGGCGATCTCGTCGCGGTTGCTGGCGGGGTCGATGACACGGCCGCCCTTGATCAACAATTTCATCTTCTTAGCTCCACTGCTCTGCACACAGATTTCGGCGCGCCACAAAACCAAACCGGGGAGCGTAGCGACACGAAGTGCACGCAGCCTGGGGGATGTTCATGCTTCATTCCCAGCCACGATGCTCATCACCGCCATGCGCACCGCGATGCCGAAGGTGACCTGCGGCAGGATCACGCTCTGCTTGCCGTCCACCACGGCCGAATCGATCTCCACGCCGCGGTTGATCGGGCCCGGGTGCATGACGATGGCGTCCGGTTTGGCCAGTTGCAGCTTCTCGGGCGTGAGGCCGAAACTCTTGAAGAATTCCTGGCTCGATGGCAGCAGCGCGCCGCTCATGCGTTCGTTCTGCAGGCGCAGCATGATGATCACGTCCGCGCCCCTGATGCCCTCTTCCAGAGTGTGGCAGACACGCACGCCCATGGGCGCCATGGCGGTGGGCACCAGGGTCTTGGGGCCGACCACGCGCACCTCGGCGCAGCCCAGGGTGGTGAGCGCGTGGATGTCGGAGCGGGCCACGCGCGAGTGCAGCACGTCGCCGACGATGGCTACGGTGAGGTTGGAAAAATCCTTCTTGTAGTGCCGGATGGTGTACATGTCCAGCAGGCCCTGCGTGGGGTGCGCGTGGCGACCATCACCGGCGTTGATGACGTGCACGTGCGGCGCCACATGCTGGGCGATCAGGTAGGGGGCACCGGATTCGCTGTGGCGCACCACGAAGAGATCGGCCGCCATGGCGCTCAGGTTCGCGATGGTGTCGAGCAGGCTCTCCCCCTTGGAGGCCGAGGAGCGCGCGATGTCGAGGTTGATGATGTCGGCCGACAGGCGCGTGGCGGCGATTTCGAAGGTCGTGCGCGTGCGCGTGGAGTTCTCGAAGAAGAGATTGAACACGCTCTTGCCCCGCAGCAGCGGCACCTTCTTGACCTCGCGGTCGCTGACGCTGACGAAGTTGGCCGCCGTGTCCAGGATGTGCGTGAGGATCTCGCGCGGCAGCCCTTCGGTGGAGAGCAGGTGGATCAGCTCGCCGTGCTTGTTGAGTTGGGGGTTGCGTTTGTACAGCATGGGTCTGGTCTGGTCGGTTCGCTCAGTGAGGCAGGGTGCGGGTGGTGTGTTTCATGCCGCCTCCACCTGGAAGCTGAAGCGGTCGCTCTTGTCGCGTGCCAGCGCCAGCGACTGGTCGGCAGCGAGCGCCACGCGCGCGGCGGCGAAATCGGCCTGGATGGGCAGCTCACGCCCGCCACGGTCCACCAGCACGGCCAGTTTGATGTCGGCCGGGCGACCGTAGTCGAACAGCTCGTTGATGACGGCGCGAATGGTGCGCCCGGTGTAGAGCACGTCGTCGAGCACGATGATCTGCGCCTCGTTGACGTCGAAGGGCAGCACGGTCTGGCCGCCGCCGGACAGGCCGCGCTGGGCAAAATCGTCGCGGTGCATGGCCGAGGAGATGGTGCCGTGCTCACCGGGCAGCTTGAGGTCGCGTTGCAGGCGTTCGGCCAGCCAGGCGCCGCCCGAGGTCACGCCGACCAGGCACGTCTGTGGCGTGCACAGGCCCTGCACGCCGCGAAAAAGCTCGCGGTACAGGGCCTCGGCATCGAGAAACAATGCCCCCACGCTGGCTACTGCGTATGCTGCGCCGCCCCCCGAGGGGGCCTTCGCGCCTTGGGACGACCCGTCGTCGCTCAGGGTACTCATTCCAGGCTCCTCAAAAACTGCTCCAGGATGACACAGGCCGCTCCCGCGTCGGCATCGGCCGCGCCGGCGGCCAGGGCCTCGGTGGTGCTGTAACGTTCGTCGACCTCGTAGACCGGCAGGCCGAAACGCCCGCGCAGCTGACGCGCGAACTTCTGCGCCCGGGCCGTATTCTCATGCGGCGCGCCGTCGGGGTGGAAAGGCACGCCCACCACCAGGGCGTCGGGCTGCCATTCCTTGAGGCGTTCGGCGATGCGCTCGAAGCGGGCGCCCCCCTCGGCGCGGATGGTAGCTTGGGGCTGGGCTTGGCGCAGCAGGCGGTTGCCGACCGCGACACCGGTGCGCTTGAGACCGAAATCCAGAGCGAGAAAGCTTTGCTGTGCAGCAGGTACGGACGTCACGGCAGGCGCGGACGTTGTACTCATGCGTGCCCCGCATCGGGCGAGAGCATCCAGGCCTGCAGGCCCAGCAGGGACAGAGCCTTGTCGTAGCGCTGGGCCACCGGGGTCTCGAAGATCACGATGGGGTCGGCGTGGACGATGAGCCAGCTGTTTTCGCCGATCTCGGATTCGAGCTGGCCCTGGCCCCAGGCCGAGTAGCCCAGGGAGACCAGCACGCGGCTGGGGCCGGCGCCAGTGGACAGGGCCTCGAGCACGTCGCGTGAGGTGGTCATCTCCAGCCCGCCGGGGATCATCATGGTGGAGGCGTAGACCGGCTCCGGCTTTTCACCGGTCGGCTCCTGCAGGGCCTCGTGCAGCACGAAACCGCGCTCGGTCTGTACCGGGCCACCCTGGAACACCGGGGCATCCTTGAGGTCGGCGCGCCCCAGTGGCAGTTCGACCTTGTCGAACAGGCCTTGCAGCTTGATATCGGTCGGCTTGTTGATCATCAGGCCCAGCGCACCCCGCTCGCTGTGCTCGCAGAGGTAGACCACGCTTTTGGAAAACGTCTCATCGGCCAGACCGGGCATGGCGATCAGGAAATGATTCGTGAGGTTGATGGGTGCAGAATCATCGGCCATAGTTTAATTTTAACGGTTCATGAGCAAACCCCTCGCTTCCGGTCTGGTCTGGTTCCGCCGCGACCTGCGGGTCGACGACCACCCGGCCCTGCACCAGGCCCTGCAGCAGTGTCGCCGGGTCTACTGCGCCTTCATTTTCGACCGTGCCATCCTGGACCCCTTGCCGCGCGCCGACCGCCGGGTGGAGTTCATCCGGGCCAGCTTGGTCGAGCTGGATGCGGATTTGCGCACCCTGGCCGGCCAGGAACAGGCCGGCCTGATCGTGCGGCACGGCCACGCCACTGAAGCGCTGCCCGCCCTCGCCAGGCAACTCGGCGTACAGGCGGTGTATGCCGCGCACGACTACGAGCCGCAAGCCCAGGCCCGGGATGCCCGCGTGCGGGGAACGCTGTCCAGCCTGGGCATTGCCCTGCACACCTGCAAGGACCATGTGATCTTCGAGGGCCGCGAGATCCTGAGCGGCGGCGGCACGCCCTACACCGTCTTCACACCCTACAAACGGACCTGGCTGGCGCGGCTGCAGGCGACCCGGCTGCCGGTATTCGACGCCGCCCCCCTGGCGGCAGACCTGGCTCCTCGGCCTGAGTCCCTGTGCGGCACGGTGCCCAGCCTTGCTGAGATCGGCTTCGAACCCAGCAACCTGTCCCAGCTCAGAATCCCCACGGGCAGCAGCGGCGCACGCCAGTTGCTCGATGACTTCTTCGAGCGCATGGACCTGTACCGCGACACACGCGATTTCCCGGCCCTCAAGGGCCCGAGCTATCTGGGCGTGCACCTGCGCTTCGGCACCCTCTCCCTGCGGCGACTGGTCACCATGGCCCAGCAGCGCACGGCGCGGGGCAGTGCTGGCGCTGCCGTCTGGCTCGGCGAGCTGGTCTGGCGCGAGTTCTACTTCCAGATCCTGGCGAACTTCCCGCACGTGGCCGGCAGCGCCTTCAAGCCGGCCTATGACGCCATCCGATGGGAACAGGGCGCGCACGCCGAAGCGCTGTTTGCAGCCTGGTGCGAGGGCCGCACGGGTTATCCCGTCGTCGATGCCGCCATGGCCCAGCTCAACCAGAGCGGCTACATGCACAACCGCCTGCGCATGGTGGCGGGCAGTTTCCTGGTCAAGGATCTCGGCATCAACTGGCAATGGGGTGAGCGTTACTTCGCAGAGAAGCTCAATGACTTCGACCTGGCGGCCAACAACGGCGGCTGGCAGTGGGTGGCTTCCAGCGGCGGTGATGCCCAGCCCTGGTTTCGCATCTTCAACCCGATCAGCCAGAGCAGGAAATTCGATCCTCAGGGCCGTTTCATCCGGCGCTACCTGCCGCAGCTGGCCGCCCTGCCTGACGCCGCGCTGCACGCACCCTGGCTGGCCAGCCCCGTGGAGCTGGCGGCAGCCGGCGTGACCCTGGGCAGCGGCTACCCGCAGCCACTGGTGGCGCACGACGAGGCGCGCGCGCAGACCCTGGCGCGCTACGCCGTGGTGCGCAAAAACGGGGATAAGGAAGAAGACTGAGCCACGCAGCCGCGCCGCGTGGCTCGGGGACAGAGCCTGTTCACGGTCTCAGGCCGGAACGGCCTGCGTGCAGTAGTGTTTCACCAGGCCCAGCAACTCGTCTTCGCCGTAGGGCTTGCCCAGATAGTGGTTCACGCCCAGCTCCTTGGCATGCTCACGATGCTTCTCGGCAATGCGCGAAGTGATCATGATGATGGGCAGGTCGCGCAGCTTGGCGTCGGCGCGGATGTTGCGCGCCAGGTCGAAGCCGTCCATGCGCGGCATCTCGATGTCGGACAGCACCACGGCCGGACGTTCCTCGGCCAGGCGTTCGAGTGCCTGCAGGCCGTCGGCCGCCATGGATACACGGTAGCCCTCGCGGCGCAGCAGGCGCTGCGTGACACGACGCACGGTGATGGAGTCGTCCACCACCAACACCAGAGGCAGTTCGCCGCCCGCACTGGGCAGCACTGTCTGTGCGGCCGCCTGCAAGCGCATCTCGCCGGGGGTCTGCGCCGCCAGCGTGGTGGCCTGCTGGAGTTCGTAGGCCTTCTCGCCGAACACGGTGGCCAGCGCGACCGGGTTGTAGATCAGCACAACGGCGCCGGAAGCCAGCACCGACATGCCGGCCAGACCCGGCAGGCGCGAGAGCTGCGGCCCCAGGTTCTTCACCACAACTTCCTGGTTGCCCAGCACTTCGTCGACGTGGATGGCCAGGCGTTGACCGGCGCTGCGCAGCAGCACCACCGGCTGGGTCTTGCCCGCGTGCTCGTAGCTGCGGGCCGAGGCCTGCAAAAGCGCGCCAGACCAGAAGAAAGGCACGGTCTCGCCACCGTAATCGATGCTGCCCTGGGCGTAGGCCTGCTCCAGATCGACATGGCTGAGGCGGCGCACGATTTCGACCAGATTGGCCGGCACGCCCACACTCAATTCACCCATGCGCAGCATGATCACCTGCGTCACGGCCGTGGTCAGGGGCAACACCAGCTTGAAGCTGGTGCCCGCGCCGGCCGTGGTGGCGGTCTCGATGCGCCCCCCCAGGGCCTGCACTTCGGAGCGCACCACGTCCATGCCGATACCGCGTCCGGCCAGTTCAGTCACGCTGGCTGCCGTGGAGAAACCGGGCATGAAGATCATGTTCGCCGCGTCGGCGTCGCTGAGCGACTGGCCTGGCGCCACCAGGCCCTGGGACAGGGCCTTCTCGCGGATGCGCGGCAGATCGAGGCCGGCGCCGTCGTCGCTGAAGACGACCGAGACGTCATTGCCTTCCTGGTGCAGGCTGATGGTGATGGCGCCGGCGGCCGGTTTGCCGGCCGCTTCGCGCTGCTGCGCCGTCTCAATGCCGTGCGCGACGGAATTGCGCAGCATGTGTTCGAAGGCGGGTGTCATGCGGTCGAGCACGCCACGGTCGATTTCCATGGTGCCGCCGGTGATGTCGAGCTTGACCTGCTTGCCCGAGTCCTTGGTGGCCTGGCGCACCACGCCGTACAGGCGCTCGGAGATGCCTTCGAATTCCATCATGCGCGTGCGCAGCAGGTCACGCTGCAGTTCGCGCGTCTGGCGGCCCTGGGCGATCAAGTCGTCTTCCGTTCCGGTGATGGTCTGCTGCAGATTGCGCTGCACGGTGGCCACGTCGTTGACCGACTCGGCCATCATGCGGGTCAGTTCCTGCACGCGCGTGAAACGGTCGAACTCCAGCGGGTCGAAGCCCTGGGCCGTGTCCTTGGCCTGGGCCAGACGCGACTGCATCTGCGATTCGGCCTGCAGTTCGACATCGCGCAGATGGGTGCGCAGACGGTCCAGGTTGGCGGTGAGCTCGTCGAGCGAACCATTGAGCTGGCCCAGGCGGGCATCGAGCCGGCTGCGGGTGATCATCACCTCGCCGGCCTGGTTGACCAGGCGGTCCAGCAATTGCGAACGCACCCGCACGGTCTGGCCCGGGGATGAGCGTGTTGCGGGCGTCGGCAATTTGGCCGGCGTCGCCGGCGCCATGACCGGCCGCACTGCCGGCGCAGGACGCGGGGCGGCTGCGGGCTGGGGCGCAGCCGCTGGCGGTACGGCTTTCGGAACTTCCCGCAGCGGCGGCGCAGCGGCGGCCACCGGGGCCGCAGCGGGGGTTTCTTCCTGATGGCCGCGGCAGAGTTCGTCAAAAACTTCTTGCACACGGTCGTAGCGCGCGAGCATGGGGTCGATCTGCGCGGCCTGGATGAAGTCGCTGCCCATCTGCTCGATGGCTGACTCCATGCGGTGCGTCAGCTCACCCAGGCGCATGGCTCCGGCCAGGCGGGCGCTGCCCTTGAGGGTGTGCAGTACGCGCAGCACGTCCAGGCGCGCGCGGCCGTCGTCGGGCCGACCTGACCACTGGCGCAGGGACGAAGCCAGCTGGGGCATGAGTTCAGCGGCCTCTTCCTCGAAGATCGGGAACAGGTCGGGGTCGATCACATCGACGGCGTCGATATCCTCGTCGCTGTCATCGGCCACTGCCACGATCTTGGCAGCCCCCGGCAGGGGCGTGGCGGGCGCGACAGCGGCGGGCGGCGGCGACACGGCGACAGGGCTGGCTGGCGCAGGTGCCGAAAAGTCGAAGCTGAGATCGCCCAGGTCCAGGTCGGGATCCTCGATGACGGTCAGGGCTGGCTGGGCGCTGCCCGGCTCCATGGCATCAAGCTGGGCGAATTCGGTCCCCAGGATCTGATTCAGCGCTTCAACCAGCCCGGGTTCGGGCGACTTCAGGAAACCGGCCGCAAACTGGTGCAGAAGATGCCGGATGTCATCGGCCGCAGCCACAAAGACCTGGGCGTGCTCAGGCAGACCTTGGCCGTGCAGCTGCACGTGCTGCATGGATTGCTCCAGCGCGCGGGCGATCTCGGAAAGCGCGGAGAAACCCACCGTGGCCGAACTGCCACCCAGCGAATGCGCCAGCGCGATGGCGCTGTCGGGCACGGGGTTGTGCAGCTCAAGCGACCATTCGTTGAGCTCGGTCAGCAGTCGGCGCGACCATTCGTCGGCCTCGTTGAGGAAGACGTTGTACAAAGGAATGCCGATGCGCAGCGTCCCGATGACCTTGACCTGCTCGTCCGGCGTTTCGGCCGGGGTGGACGCCGGCAGTTCAAGCTCGAAGCCCTCAATCCCGGCGGCCTTTGTATCGGGCACACCCGGCAGATCATCGTGCATGGAACCGGTCGCGGTATCGGCCCAGTTGTTCTGCAGCTCCGGCAGTTCAAGGGCCGGCAATTCGGTCGGCTCGGCCAGGCGCGTCGTCGCCCAGTCTTGGCTCGCGCCCTCTTTCAGCGGGGACAGATCTTCAGGACCGGCCAGACTGGTAGGCGCCCAGTCGAGGGACAAGCCGAGCTCGCCGTCCTGCCTGGCCGGAGGCTCGCTCACACGTGCAGGCGGCTGCGCGGCCTGGGGCACATTGGACAGGCTGCTGAAGTCGATGTCGCCGATCTCCCCAATCGGGTCGGCGACGGCTTGTTTGGCCGGCTTGCCAGGGGGCTTGGCATCGACCGACCCCATATCGAACATCCGGGTCGATTCGAAATCGACAGGGGGCGGCTCTTCGGTGAGCGGGGGCAGTTCAGGAACAGGAGGCGCAGCCACGGCAGGCGCAGCAACCGGCAGGTCCAGCGCAACGAACCTGCCATCCGTGCGCATGGCGTCGGCCGACTGGCGGAAGGGCGCGGCGCTCCAACCGGCATCCTTGCCGGTGGCGATGTCCTCGACCCATCGCCCCAGGCCTTGCAAGGCGGTATTGGAGAGTTGCAGCAATTCCGGACGGGCCGGCTTCTGCTCGGCCAGCCAGCCGTTCATCATCTGTTCCATGGCCCAGGCGGCTTCGCCGAACTCGTTGCAGCCGACCATGCGCGAACTGCCCTTGAGGGTATGGAAGGCGCGGCGCAGCGTGGTCTGTTGCGACAGATCGGCAGGGTCCCCCAGAAGGGCCAGGACCGCATCCTGTCCGTTGTGCACCACTTCGCGGGCCTCGTCCAGGAAAATGTCGCGCAACTCGGCGCCATCATCATCGGCGGCGTCGGCAGCAACCGGGGCGGCTGAGGGCGCCGGCGCAGCGGGGCGGGCAAGCGGCACTGGGGCGGGTACAGGCGCGGTCGGGGCCTCGGGTGCCACGGCCGCCACTTCGCGCTCGCGGCCCATGAGGGGCTTGAATTCACCGAGGTCCTCGTCGTAGACAAAAAGCTTCTTGGCCAGGGCACGCTGGTAGCTCAGCATGTCGATCAGGAAACCCAGGGCGCCCAGGCTGTTGCCGAATTTCTCGAACACACCGGTTCGCGCCGAGTCCTCGTCGATACTGTCGACCAGGAATTTCTCGACGGTATCGCGCATGCGCACGGTGGCCAGAGAGGCCTGGTCCAGCCCCAGCACCGAGAACACGCCGCGCATCTGCGCCAGCTGGTTGGGAACGTCGTTGAGCGGCGCCTTGTCCTTGGGGCTTCGGAAGAAGGTATCGAGCGACTTCTCGATCTCGGTCAGGCTGCTGCGCAGTTCCTCGACCACGCTGCCCATGGTCTGGCGGTCGCTGACACGGCGGTACAACTCCTCCATCCAGGGTTCGAGCGCCTCGGGCTGTCCGCCTGCGACCACATGGTCCAGGCGACGCGCCAGCCGGTCGCTGCGCTCCTTCATGCTGGCATCGGTCGGATCCATGTCCTCGTACGCGGCATCCAGGTAAAGGATGGAGGTCGCCACTTCCATGGCCACCGGCGTGCTCGGGGGTTCACCTGAGCGCACCGTGCCGTCCACGGCCTTGAGCAGGGCGCGTGCCAGTTCCTTGTTCTCTGGGTGCAGCTTGAGCAGCGACTCGCCCACCAGGGTGAACTGTTCGGACACCACCTTGAGGCGGTTGGTGTCACCGCCGGAGAGGGCCGACCAGGTTTCGGTGGCGGTGGCGATGCGCTTGCGCGCCTGCACCAGCACGGCCGGATCGAAGCGGCCGTACTGCGGCGTATCGTAGTTGACCGGCTTGGTCTGGGTCAGGCCATAGGCCAGCCTGACAGCGTTCAACACCGGTGCGGCCTGCGCATCGGCGGGGACGGCCTGGGCGCAGAAGAACAGCAGGTCCTGGGCCAGCCGGTCCGAGACTCCGGCCGAACCCTTGGCCAAGCTGGTGTACTGCATGAGTACACGCGAGGCGGCGCGCTTGACGTAGACGTCGGAGGGGCACAGCTTGAGCGCCATGGCCTCGAAGTAGGCGGCGCAGATCTTCCAGAAAGAACGCACCTCCAACGCCTGCTGGCCTGCGGCCAGCCCCAGGCAGATGTCGCGCAGGGCCTGGGACGAGGACACGCTGCCGGTCTTGACCACCTTGAGCACGGCCGAGTCCAGCTGGGAGCGCAGCCCCGCGTCGTAGCCCAGAGGCTGGGCTGCGGCTGGCGTATCGGCGTCGATCCAGCGCCAGGCATGGGCCCAGAGTTCGGCCGGGTGGACGCGCTCCTCGCCAACCAGCTCCAGGATGTCACGGTATTGCGGGAACAGGGCCACGGCCGAAGCCGCCTTGCCGCGCAGCACGCTTTCCAGGTATTCGATCAGGGCAAAACTGGCGCGCTCGACCTTGGTCGCAGCGTCCTCGCTGCAGGACTCGGGACGCTCGACGAATTTCTGCGCGAGCGCCTCCATGGCGCGCAGCACCTTGGCCGGCTCGGGCAGGCCCACCATCTCCAGGGCGCCGACAGCCTGGTGCAATTGCTGGCGCGCGATGCGCAGCTGGCTGGCATCGAGCGACTCCAGGTCGGACCCGCGCGCCAACTCCGCATCGCGCACGAAACGGCGGATGGCCTTGCTGGCGCCATCGAGCGACTTGCGCAACTCGTCCAGCACCCAGGCCAGAGGGCCCAGGTCGTTGACCGGCTGATCGTCGTTGCCGCTAGCGGCTGCGAGGGCTTGCATGGATACGTCGCTCCTGCGGGTGACGGGAGGTGATCAGGAAATCTTGAAACGCGCCACCGACTGGCGCAGCTCTTCAGCCATGCGCGAGAGTTCACGCACCTGGGCCGCCGTGGCCCGCGTACCTTCACCGGTCTGTTCGGTCACTGCAAAGATGTGCTGGATGTTGTCCGCCACCACGTTGGCCATGGCGGCTTCCTTCGAGGTGGAGTCGGAAATCTGCTCGATCAGTTCGGCCAGTCGACGTGACACGCGGTCAATCTCGGTCAGCGCGGTACCGGCGTTGTCCGACAGTCGCGCTCCCTCGACCACACCCTGGGTGGAGCGCTCCATGGCGGCCACGGCGTCCTGCGTGTCGGTCTGAATCGCCTTCACCAGCGCCGAGATCTGGCGCGTGGCG
>JAGWTL010000309.1 GCA_028869035.1 Burkholderiales bacterium
CGCTGAACTTCAGTTCCAGCACGTCCAGCGCATTGGCCACCCGGCGCGAACGCAGCGCCACGTCACGCCAGTGATAGCGGTGGAGGTCGCCTTCGACCCGGCGTGAGACGATCTCGCCGTCACCATGGTGACGTTCGGCAAAGTCGATCAGGGAAGAAATCAGCAGCGGCTGGTTTTGCATCAATCCGAGCATGGACAGGTCTCCTTTTGTGTTCTGTGCTCTCTCTTTAGTATGGCGCAAGCAAATGGCCTGTCCACTGAGGGTAAGTCCCTGATCGGGACCGGAGATCGTCCACTGCGTGACAATCAGTCCATGTCTGTTGCCACCGAAGTTTCCCTGGACGGAAAAACCGCCGTCGATACCGGCCTGGGCTGGGTCAACCGCTACGCCGCCCTCGGCCCGGCCTTCCACACCGCCCTGCCCCCGCAACCCCTGCCCGCGCCCTACTGGGTCGGCCAGAGTCGCGCCGTGGGCCGGGCCCTCGGCCTGCCCGAAGACTGGACCGACTCGGAGGATTTGCTGCGGGCCCTCAGCGGCAACCGCCCTCTGGCGGGCAGCCAAAGCGTCGCCACGGTCTACAGCGGCCACCAGTTCGGCGTCTGGGCCGGCCAGCTCGGCGATGGCCGCGCCCTGCTGCTGGGGGAAACCGATGGCGGCCTGGAGATCCAGCTCAAGGGCGCCGGTCGCACGCCCTACTCCCGCATGGGCGACGGGCGGGCCGTGCTGCGCTCCAGCATCCGCGAATTCCTGTGCAGCGAAGCCATGCAGGGCCTGGGCATACCGACCACACGCGCACTGAGCGTCACCGGCTCCGACGCACCCATCCGACGCGAAACCATCGAGACCGCCGCCGTGGTCACGCGCGTGGCGCCCAGTTTCATCCGCTTCGGCCACTTCGAGCATTTCGCCGCCAAGGACCAGCCCGAAGAGCTGCGCCGCCTGGCCGATTTCGTCATCGACTGTTATTACCCGGCCTGCCGCACGAGCGACAGGTTTGCCGGCAACGCCTATGCCGCCCTGCTCGAAGCCGTCAGTGAACGCACCGCGACACTCCTGGCCCAGTGGCAGGCCGTGGGCTTCTGCCACGGCGTCATGAACACCGACAACATGAGCATCCTGGGCCTGACCCTGGACTACGGCCCCTTCCAGTTCCTGGATGGCTACGACCCGGCCCACATCTGCAACCACTCCGACACCCAGGGCCGCTACGCCTATGGCCGTCAGCCCAACATCGCCTACTGGAACCTCTACGCCCTGGGCCAGGCCCTGCTGCCGCTGATCGGAGAGCAGGAGCTGGCCCTGGCCGCACTGGAGTCCTACAAGACGGTGTTCCCGGCCGAACTCGAAGCGCGCCTGCGCGCCAAGCTGGGCCTGCAGCAGGCCGAAGCCGGGGACCGCGCCCTGATCGAGGGCATCCTCAAGCTGCTGGCCCAGGAACACGTGGACCACACCATCTTCTGGCGCCGGCTCAGCCACTATGCGGCCGACAGCCAGGCCACCCCGGTGCACGATCTGTTCCTCGACCGCGTCGCCCTGGATGAGTGGCTGCGCCTCTACGACGCCCGCCTGGCCCGCGAGGATGGCAAGGCTGCCACCCTGATGCTCGGGACCAACCCCAAATTCGTGCTGCGCAACCATCTGGGCGAATTGGCCATCCGCCAGGCGCGGGACAAGGATTTTTCCGGCGTCGCGAAACTTCTGGCCCTGCTGGAGACTCCTTACGACGAGCACCCCGGCCACGAGGCCGAGGCCGGTTTCCCGCCCGACTGGGCATCTTCAATAGAAATCAGCTGTTCATCCTGAACCTCTATCTATGAGCTACGCGATTCAAAAAACCACCGAGGAGTGGAAGGCCCTGCTGGCCGAAAAGCACGCCGAGCCCGGCGCCTACCAGGTCACGCGCCACGCGGCCACGGAACGCCCGTTCACCGGCAAGTACGCCGACTTCTGGCAACCCGGTCACTACAGCTGCGTCTGCTGCGGCGCGCGCCTGTTCGAATCCGACAGCAAGTTCGACGCCGGCTGCGGCTGGCCCAGCTTTTCCGAACCCGCGGAACCCCATGCCATCGAGGAACGGCGCGACACCAGCCACGGCATGGTGCGGGTGGAAACCGTCTGCGCCCAGTGCGGCGCCCACCTGGGCCATGTGTTCGAGGACGGCCCCACGCCCACCGGCCTGCGCTACTGCATGAACTCGGCGGCCCTGGAACACAAGCCATGACGCGCGCCGTGCGCGCATGACCTCGCGCCGCAGGCGCATCGATGACGCGGACTACGCCCGCATGACTGAAGTCATTTCGTCATCGAAGCTGCGCAGCAGCGAGGTCATGCGCGCACAGCGCGCGTCATCGATAATTCAACTATGAAACTCCTGATCGACTTCTTCCCCATCCTGCTGTTCTTCGGTGCCTACAAGTTCTACGACATCTACGTGGCCACCGCCGTGCTGATGGCCGCCACCGTGCTGCAGACCGGACTGATCTACGCCATCGACCGCAAGCTGCAGGCCATGCAGAAGATCACCCTGCTGCTGATCCTGGTCTTCGGCACCTTGACCCTGGCCCTGCACGACGACCGCTTCATCAAGTGGAAGCCCACTGTGCTCTACGCGGCCATGGCCATCGCGCTGGCCGTGGCGCTGTGGGTCATGAAGAAGAACTACCTCAAGCTGCTGCTGGGCAGCCAGCTGGAGCTGCCCGACGCCGTGTGGATGCGTCTGAACGTGGCCTGGATCATCTATTGCGCCTTCATGGCTGCGCTCAACGGTTACGTGGCCGCTTTCTACAGCACCGAGGTCTGGGTCAACTTCAAGCTCTGGGGTTATGCCTTCCCCCTGGTTTTCATCATCGGCCAGGGCCTGTACATCGCCCGCTACATGAAGACCGACAAGGCCTGAGCCCCATGAGCGCCGCGCAGAACCGCTTCGAGCAAGCTCGCACCGCAGTGCGCAGCACGGAGGACCACCAGTGACGCAGGATCTGTCCGGACTGGCCGAGCGCATGGCCCAGCGCCTGCAGGAAAAGCTGCAGCCCAGCCTGCTGGAAGTCATCGACGAAAGCGCCGCCCATGCCGGCCACGCGGGCTCCAACGGTACGGCCTGGGGCACCCATTTCCGGGTGCGCATTGCTTCACCCTTTTTTACAGATACCTCACGCGTGGCGCGCCATCGCCTTGTGTATGATGCTCTGCAAGATTTCATCGCCCAGGGCGTGCATGCGATCGCCATCGAAACGCTCTGAACGCACACAGGCCTGTTTTCCCTCCCCCTGATATCTCCGTCGATTTCCTAGGATTCATGATGAACAAGCTGATACTTCCGGCCCTGGCCCTCGCCACCCTGATGGGCGCCCTGGCTGCCCCGATCCAGGCGCAGAACCTGGCCATCGTCAACGGCAAGCCGATTCCGCTGACGCGCGTCGACGCCCTGGCCCAGCAGTTCGCCCGCTCGGGCCGCCAGATCACCCCCGAAATGATGGAAGAGCTCAAGAAGGCCGTGGTGGACCGCGAACTGCTGGTGCAGGAAGCCCAGAAGCAGGGCCTGGACGGCAGCGCGGAATTCAAGGCGCAAATGGACTTCACGCGCGACTCCCTGCTGATCCGCGACCTGGTTGCC
>JAGWTL010000310.1 GCA_028869035.1 Burkholderiales bacterium
CAGCCGGGCAAGCCGGCTGGCCGGTTTGCAGGGAGGGTTTTTCGGTGTGGCGTGGGGCGCAGCGTGCGTCAGGCAATTCATGCGAGGCTTTTCTTCACCGCGGCGGCGATGCTGGCGGCGTCGACCTGGAAGTGGCGCCGCAGCGCCGCGCGGGTGTCGCTGCGTCCGAAGCCGTCGGTGCCCAGCGTGGAGTATGGGCGTCCCTCGGGCACCAGAAAGCGCACCGACTCGGGCACCGCGCGCACATAGTCGCTGGCCGCGACGATGGGGCCCGAGGTCGCCGCGAGCAGATCGTGAAGGTGGCCGCGGCCCTCGGACAGGTTGTCACGGGACAGGCCGTCACGCGCCAGCTCGCTCCAGCTGGTCACGCTGATCACCTCCACGCCCACGCCGTCGGCAGCCAGTTGCCGCGCGGCCTTCAGGGCTTCGGTCAGAATGGCGCCCGAGCTCAGCAGCACCGCGCGCGCGCCGCCATCAGCGGGGCCCTGGCGACCGAAGCGGTAGGCGCCGCGCAGCACGCCCGCGGCCGCACCCTCGGGCAGGTCGGCCTGGGCGTAGTTCTCGTTCATCAGCGTGACGTAATAGAACACGTCGCGCTGTTCCACCAGCATCTCGCGCATGCCGGCGTCCAGGATCACGGCCAGTTCACCGGCGAAGGCCGGGTCGTAGGCCTTGCAGTTGGGAATGGTGGCCGCCACCAGATGGCTGCTGCCGTCCTGGTGCTGCAGCCCTTCGCCACCCAGCGTGGTGCGACCCGAGGTCGCGCCCAGGAGGAAGCCGCGGGCGCGCTGGTCGGCAGCGGCCCAGATCGCGTCGCCGACGCGCTGGAAGCCGAACATCGAGTAGTAGATGTAGAAGGGCAGCATGGCCAGGCCATGCACGCTGTAACTGGTGGCTGCCGCCGTCCAACTGGCGATGGCGCCGGCCTCGGAAATGCCTTCCTCCAGGATCTGGCCGTCCAGCGCCTCGCGGTAGGAGAGCACCGAGCCGATGTCCTCGGGCGCGTAGCGCTGGCCGACGCTGCTGTAGATGCCGACCTGCTTGAACAGGTTGGCCATGCCGAAGGTGCGCGCTTCGTCGGCCACGATGGGCACGATGCGCGGACCCAGCTGCGGATCCTTGAGCAGGCCGCCCAGCATGCGCACGAAAGCCATGGTGGTGCTCATCTCCTTGCCATCTGGCTTGAGCGCGAAGGCCGCGTAGCGCTCCAGGGATGGCACGGCAACGATGTCGCAGGCCGTCTCGCGTCGGGGCAGCGCGCCGCCCAGGCGTTCGCGGCGCTGGCGTAGGTAGCGCATCTCGGCGCTGTCCTCGGCCGGCTTGTAAAAGGCCAGGCCGACGGCCTGCTCGTCGCTCAGTGGCAGTTGGAAGCGGTTGCGGTACTCGATGAGGTCCGTGTCGTCGAGCTTCTTCTGGCTGTGGGTGGTCATCTTGCCCTGGCCGGCCGCGCCCATGCCGTAGCCCTTCTTGGTGTGGGCCAGGATCACCGTGGGCTGGCCACGGTGGGTGGCCGCGGCCGCGTAGGCGGCATGGATCTTGACGATGTCGTGGCCACCGCGCTTGAGATGGTCGATCTGCTCGTCCGTCAGTCCCTGCGCGAGCGCGGCCAGTTCGGGGTTCTGGCCGAAGAAGTGCTCGCGGTTGTAGCGCCCGTCCTTGGTGGCGAAGGTCTGCATCTGTCCGTCCACCGTGTCGGCGAAGGCGCGGGCCAGCGCGCCGCTCGGATCGCGCGCGAACAGGCCGTCCCAGTCGCTGCCCCAGATCAGCTTGATGACGTTCCAGCCCGCGCCGGCGAAGAGGCGCTCCAGCTCGTCGATGATGCGGCCGTTGCCGCGCACGGGACCGTCGAGGCGCTGCAGATTGCAGTTGACCACCCAGACCAGATTGTCCAGCCGCTCGCGCGCGGCCAGCGTGAGCGCGCTCATGCTCTCGGGCTCGTCCATCTCGCCGTCGCCGAACACGCCCCAAACGCGTCGCTTGTCGATGCGTTTTCCTGATTCACTTGCGGCCGTATCGCAGTCAAGCAACTGCCGGTGCGTCAGGTAGCGCATGAAGCGCGCGTGGTAGATGGAGCTGATGGGCCCCAGGCCCATGGAGCCGGTGGGGAACTGCCAGAAGTCTGGCATGAGCCAGGGATGCGGGTAGCTGCTCAGGCCGCGCGCGCCGTGCTCGGGCGCGGTGAGCTCCTGGCGGTAGTGCAGCAGGTCGGCCTCGCTGAGGCGGCCTTCGAGGAAGGCGCGCGCGTACACGCCAGGCGCGCTGTGCGGCTGGAAGAACACCAGGTCGCCGCGGTGCGCATCTTGCCCCCCGCCTTCCCCTGAGGGGTCTTCACCGCCCGGGGCAGGCCGGTGCGGCCCGCTGCGGGCATGGAAGAAGTGGTTGAACCCGACCTCGAACAGGTCGGCCGCGCTGGCGTAACTGGCGATGTGCCCGCCCAGTTCGCCATAGGCCTTGTTGGCGCGCACCACCATGGCCAGCGCGTTCCAGCGCATCAGCGAGGCCAGGCGCTCCTCGATCGCGAGGTCGCCGGGAAAGGGCGGCTGCGCGTGGGCCGGAATGCTGTTGATGTAAGGGGTGTTGAGATCGGGCCGCCAGTCGATCTGACGGCTGCGCGCCAGCCGCACGAGCTCGTCGAGCATGAAGCGCGCGCGCGCGGGGCCGGCATGCGTCACCAGCGCGGCGAAGGCTTCGCGCCATTCGGTGGTTTCGGTCGGGTCGACGTCCAAGTCCAGGAATTCATTGATCATGTTCACACCTATGAATATAGGGAGATATGCCCGGAATTTGCTGCCTATTTGTTCTGCGATGATGACGCATGGCAGCAGAAAATTCTGAAATACTTGAAGAAAACAGACAATGATGGACAAAATCGATCTGCGCATCCTGCGCGAACTGCAACAAGACGCCTCTTTGTCCAACGTGGAGTTGGCCCGCCGCGTCAGTCTGTCGCCCTCGCCCTGCCTGGCCCGTGTCCGTGCCCTCGAAAAAAGCGGTGTGATCCGTCAATACGTGGCCCTCGTCGACGCGTCGCAGCTGGGCCTGGGCCTCAACGTTTTCATCAATATCAGCCTGCGCACGCAAAGCAAGGAGGCGCTGATGCGCTTCGAGGCGCGTGTTGCGGAACACGCGCAGGTCATGGAGTGCTACCTCATGACCGGTGATTCCGACTATCTGATCCGCGTGGTCGTGGCCGATATCGCGGCACTGGAACGTTTCATCCTCGATCAGCTGACCCCGATCGCCGACATCGAGAAGATCCGTTCGAGCTTCGCGCTCAAGCAGGTGCGCTACAAGACCGCGCTGCCGCTGTGACGGCCGCCCCGGATCAAAACAGGGCGCGCAGCACCAGGCTGCTACCCGTGAGCAGCAGCACGCCATACAGCAGTTGCAGGAAACGCTGCTTGTCCAGGCGCAGGCTGATGCGATGGCCGATGTAGAGGCCCAGGGCCACAGCCGGCAGCAGGCACAGCACCAGCCACAGCAGCCCCGGATTCAGCAGGCGACCGGCGAGCAGGAACAGCGCCACGCGCACCACCGAACTGAACATGAGCACCGCGGTCTGCGTGGCGCGGATCTGCTGCACGTCTTCCAGCCGGCGCGAGAG
>JAGWTL010000311.1 GCA_028869035.1 Burkholderiales bacterium
GCAACAGGCGGCCCCCAAGCTGGTCGAGCCCGTACCCGAGCCGGTCCCTGAACCCGCCCCCCCGCCGCCCAAGGTCGAGGAACCGCGACAGAGCGAGGCCGACATCGCCCTGGCCCGCGAAAAGGAACGCCAGGCCAAGGAAAAGCTGGAACAGGCGCGGCTGGAACGGGAAAAGCTGGCGCATGAAAAGCTGGAACGCGAGAAGAAGCTGGCCGAAGAAAAGAAAAAGAAGGAACTCGAAGCCAGGCGCAAGGAAGAAGCAGAAGCCAAGCAGCGCGAAAAAGATCGCCAGGAAAACCTCAAGCGCATGGCCGGCCTGGCCGGCGCCACGGGGGCGCCCAATGCCACCGGCACAGCCCAGAAGTCATCCGGCATCTCGTCCAGCTACGCCGGCCGCATCCGCGCACGCATCAAGCCCAACATCGTCTTCCCCGACGAAATCGCCACCAACCCGAGCGCCGAAGTGGAAGTGCGCACCTCACCCGACGGCACCATCGTCGGGCGCAAGCTGATCAAGAGCAGCGGTGTCCCCAACTGGGACGAGGCGGTGCTCAAGGCCATCGACAAGACGGACACCCTGCCGCGCAACGAAGAGGGACAGGTTCCCTCTCCCATGACCATCGTCTTCCGCCCCAAGGACTAAAAAGCCCGGCGTGGACTGCCCGGGCGCTTGAAGCCGTCGTTCGGCGGCACGAGGTGGCACGCACTTCAGCTTGATCAATCCACTGTCTCCAGCGCCAGTGCCGCCGTGACCGCGCTGGAAATCGGGATATGGCAATTGCTGCCGACCCGGCGCATGCCGGAGCCGCCGGCCGCAGCCCACTCGACTCCGCTCGCCCTGAGCTTGTCGAAGGGCCTTTCGGTCTTGCTCAGCACAAGCTTCGACAAGCTCAACCCGAACGGGAATTTCCAAACGCATCGTCACCAGCCCACTAAGATGGCGGGCATGAACGCACCCATCCTCATCATCGGCGCCGGCCAGGCCGCCCTCATGGCCGCCGAAGCCCTGCGCAGCGGCGGCTACACCGGCCCCCTCACCCTCCTCGGCGACGAAGCCCACGGCCCCTACCACCGCCCCCCGCTCTCCAAGGCCTGGCTGGCCGGCGAGATGGATGCCGCACGCCTGCCCATGCGCACGCCCGAGATGCTGGCGGGCAAGGCCATCGAGCTGCGCACCGGCTGCCAGGTCACGGCCATAGCCCGCGCCGCCAAGACCGTGACGCTGGCCGATGGCAGCACCCTGCCCTACGGCAGTCTGCTGCTGGCCACCGGCGCCACGCCGCGCACCCTGCCCCTGCCCGGCAGCACGGCGCAAGGCGTGCTGGCCCTGCGCACGCGCGACGACGCCGACGCCATCGCCCGGCGCATGACCGTGTGCCTGGAGAACAACCTGCCCCTGCTCGTCATCGGCGGCGGTTTCATCGGCCTGGAAGTGGCGGCCACCGCGCGCAAAAAAGGCCTGGCCGTCACCGTGCTGGAAGCCGCGCCGCGCCTGCTGGGCCGTGTGCTGCAGCCCCTGCTCTCGGACTGGTATGCCGAACTGCACCGTAGCCACGGCGTGCAGCTCGTGCTGGGCGCACAGATCGCCGCCATCGAACACGACGCGAGCAACAGCGTGACCGGCGTGCGTCTGCACGACGGCACCGTTTATCCCGCCGGCCTGGTGCTCATCGGCATCGGCGTGAACGCCAACGACGAACTGGCGCGCGCCGCCGGCCTGGAATGCGAGCGCGGCATCGTGGTGGACGCCTGCGGCCGCACCAGCGACCCGGCCATCGTCGCCGCCGGCGACTGCACCGCGCGCCGCCTGCCCGACGGCAGCCTGCTACGCCTGGAGTCGGTGAACAACGCCACCGAACAAGGCAAGAGCGCCGCCGCCGCCCTGCTGGGCCAGGAGCGTCCCTACACCTCTACACCCTGGTTCTGGAGCGATCAGTACGACAAGAAGCTGCAGATGGCGGGCCTGTCCGCCGGCGCCGACCGGCAGGTGCTGCGCGGTGATATGGCCAGCGCGGCCTTCAGCCTCTTCCACTACCGGGGTGATCAGCTCATCGCCATCGACAACGTCAACAGCCCCAAGGAGCATCTGCTGCTGCGCAAACTCATGGATGCGGGCATCTCGCCCACGCCGCAGCAGGCGGGGGATGTGGGGTTTGATCTGAACGGGCTGGCGCCGAAGTAAGAGGCGGATCAGGCGCACGGCGCACGGGCGAGGACCTGGCCGTCGCGCCCGTGCATCTTGCCTATGCGGCCTCCTCCACATCGCCGCCCAGATCCTCCGCGATCAGCTTGAACTGCGCCAGCGCCGCCTGCAGGTCTTCCACGATCTCCTGCGCAATCACTTCGGGCGGCGGCAGGTTGTCGCTGTCGGCCAGTGATTCATCCTTGAGCCAGAAGATGTCCAGGCTGGCCTTGTCGCGCGCCACCAGTTCGTCGTAGCTGTAGGAGCGCCAGCGCCCCTCCGGGTTCTCGGCACTCCAGGTCGGCTTGCGCTTCTGGCGCTTGCCCACGTTGTAGAGATCGACAAACTCGTCCAGGTCCGCACGCTGCAGAGGATTGGTCTTGAGCGTGTAGTGCTTGTTGGTCCGCAGGTCGTAGATCCAGAGCTGCTTCGTCCACGGCATTTCGTTGGCCGGCTTCTTGTCGAAGAACAGCACATTGGCCTTCACGCCCTGCGCGTAGAACAGGCCCGTGGGCAGACGCAGCAGCGTGTGCAGATCGCATTCATGCAGCAGCTTGCGGCGTATGGTCTCGCCCGCCCCGCCTTCGAACAGCACGTTGTCCGGCAGCACCACGGCGGCGCGGCCGTTCGTGGCCAGCAGGGTCTTGATGTGCTGCACGAAGTTGAGCTGCTTGTTGGACGTGGTGGCCCAGAAGTCGTCGCGCTCGATGGTGTCCTTCTCGGTACTGGTGCGGCCGTCTTCTCCCACGATCACCGTGCTGCTCTTCTTGCCAAAGGGCGGGTTGGCCAGCACCACCTCGTAGCGCTCACCGGGATCGGAACCCAAAGCATCGCCCACCACCACCGGCACCGATTTCTCCGAGCCGATGCCGTGCAGCAGCAGGTTCATGGCGCACACGCGCGCCGTGGCATGCACCAGCTCGTAGCCGGTGAAGGCCTTTTCCTTCAGGTGCTTGAGCTGGTCGCGCGTGAGGTTCTTGTTGTGGGCCACGACGTAGTTGTGCGCAGCGAACAAAAAGCCGCCGGTGCCGCAAGCCGGGTCGGCGATGCGTTCACCGGGCTGCGGGGCGATGACATCCACCATGGCCTGGATCAAGGCACGCGGCGTGAAGTACTGGCCGGCCCCGCTCTTGGTGTCTTGCGCGTTTTTTTCCAGCAGACCCTCGTAGGCGTCGCCCTTCACGTCGGCGCCCAGGATGGTCCAGGTCTCCGCGTCGATCAGGTCCACGATCACGCGGCGCAGCTTGGCCGGGTCCTGGAACTTGTTCTGCGCCTTGCCGAAGATCAGGCCCAGCGTGCCCTTCTGCTGGCCAAGCGCTTCCAGCACATGGCGGTAGTGGTCGAACAAGGCATCGCCATCCTTGGCCAGCAACGAGGGCCAAGAGTAGGCGCCGGGCACGATGCTGGCCTGGCTGTACGGC
>JAGWTL010000312.1 GCA_028869035.1 Burkholderiales bacterium
CCAGGGGCAGGATCGCGAACTGGGGCAGCATCACCCCCTTGATGATCTCGGCGGCCAGCACGGAGCGTTTTTCGCGCGTCTCGGCCACCTGCACCAGTGCGGGCCGTTTGCCATCGGCGTCCAAGCGTATCCAGGTGTAGGCCACGCGCACTTCCATGCCGCGCATTTCGTCGTCGCGGATGTGCACTTCGTAGCTGCTGCCTTTTTCTTCTTCGTCCGATGGCAGGGGCACATCGCGGTCACCGCTCAGGTGCTCGTTGTTGGCGCCACGCACTTGGTAATAAACCAAGTCGGTTTCATCGGCACGCAAGAGTTCGCTGGCCGGTTGCGGCAGGCTGAATTCCACCTTTTTGTCGAGTCCCAGCCTGACTTGCTGCGCCAGCGCCTGCACGTTGTAGACCATGGCGCGGTCAAAGGGCTTGTTGGCCAGCCCTTGTGCCACCAGCCAGGTCAGGGCCAGACTGATGGGCCACAAGAGCAGCAGGGGGGTGAGCATCCAGTCAAGGATTTCCCCGAACAGCGAGCGCTGCTCGCGTTTGAATAACTTGACGCCCCAACCTTTGGATTTCATGGCTCAGACCCAGGTGAGGGCATCCCGGCGTCGGTCAACCCGGGATTTTTTCGAGGCAGTAGCCCAGGCCGCGCACGGTGGCGATGCGGATCGGGCCTTTTTCGATTTTCTTGCGCAGGCGGTGGATGTAGACCTCGATGGCGTTGTTGCTCACCTCCTCGCCCCACTCGCACAGGCGATCGACGAGTTGGTCTTTGCTCACCAGGCGGCCGGCGCGCTGCAGCAGCACCTCCAGCAGGCCGAGCTCGCGCGCCGAGAGTTCGATCATCTTGCCGTCGATGGTGGCCACGCGCCCGGCCTGGTCGTACACCAGCGGGCCGTGCTTGATGGTGGCGGTGGTGGAGCCCATCCCGCGGCGCACCAGGGCGCGCACGCGCGCTTCGAGCTCCTGCAGTGAGAAGGGCTTGGCCATGTAGTCGTCGGCGCCGTAGTCCAGGCCCTTGACGCGCTCGTCCACGCTGTCGGCGGCCGTGAGGATGAGCACCGGCAGGCTGGAGCCGCGCGCGCGCAGCTTCTTGAGCACCTCCAGACCGTGCATCTTGGGCAGGCCCAGGTCCAGGATCAGCAGATCGAACTCGCTGTTGGTCATGAGGGCCGCATCCGCCTCGGTGCCGCTGGCCACGTGGTTCACGGCTGCGCCGGAACTGCGCAGGGTGCGCAGCAGGCCGTCGGCCAGCACCTGGTCATCCTCGGCGATCAGTATCCGCATGCATGTCTCCTGGAGCTTGCCGGCTGTGGGCGCCGGCTCGGCGTGGCGTGTCAGGGCAATTCTAGGCGCTGGCGTAGGCCTCCAGGCCCAGCGCGATGACAGCCGCTACTTCGGGGCTGACGGCCTGTTTCAGTTCCGCTTCCGCTTGCATGACGGCGCGCTGGAAGGCATGCAGCCAGGCCAGACCGGCCGGCGTGAAGCACACCCGTTTGGCCCGGCCATCGCGGGCATCGGCCTCGCGCCTGACCAGGCCCCAGGCTTCGCACTGGTCGACCAGTTTGCCCATGGCCTGCTTGCTCATACCGGCCTGCTCGGCCAGTTCATTCAGGCGCGCGCCTTCCAGCGCCAGATGGCGGGTGATGTGGATGTGGGCCGCGCTGATCTTTCCGCGCGCGGCCAGATTGGACAGGGCCAGGGGAACCTCGGCATCGTGTGCCATCAGATGCAGCACGCGCTCGTCAAAACGGCGCATGGCATGGCCCAGCAGCCGCCCCAGATGGGTCTGGCGCCAGCCGTCCTCGATCGGTGCGGAAAGCGTCATGGTTGTCATTCTGAAATAGTAAACCAAAATGACCAATTAAAGGCTTTACTTGAAACTACAAGGCAGATAAATTACTGATCAAGCATCCAGACTGTAATTAAAAACACTGGATAAGAAATCAACCCCCATCAAGGAGCAGTCATGGACGTATCCGGCAAATCCACCAGCGTCGCCAACAGCGAAAAAGCCAAGGCCCTGCAGGCCGCACTGGCCCAGATCGAGAAACAGTTCGGCAAGGGCACCATCATGCGTCTGGGCGAGGGCGAGGCCATCGAGGACATCCAGGTCGTCTCCACGGGCTCGCTGGGCCTGGACATCGCCCTGGGCGTGGGCGGTCTGCCGCGTGGTCGGGTGGTCGAGATCTATGGCCCTGAGTCGTCCGGCAAGACCACGCTGACGCTGCAGGTCATCGCCGAGATGCAGAAGATCGGCGGCACCTGCGCCTTCGTGGATGCCGAGCATGCGCTGGACGTGCAGTACGCGCAGAAGCTGGGCGTGAACCTGCCCGATCTGCTGATCTCCCAGCCTGATACCGGCGAGCAGGCGCTTGAGATCGTCGACAGCCTGGTGCGCTCCGGCGCCGTGGACCTGATCGTGATCGACTCGGTGGCCGCGCTCACGCCCAAGGCCGAAATCGAGGGCGAGATGGGTGACAGTCTGCCTGGTCTGCAGGCCCGCCTGATGAGCCAGGCCCTGCGCAAGCTGACCGCCACCATCAAGAAGACCAACTGCATGGTGATCTTCATCAACCAGATCCGCATGAAGATCGGCGTGATGTTCGGCAGCCCCGAAACCACCACCGGCGGCAACGCACTCAAGTTCTACGCCTCGGTGCGCATCGATATCCGCCGCACCGGCACCATCAAGAAGGGTGAGGAGGCCATCGGCAATGAAACCAAGGTCAAGATCGTCAAGAACAAGGTGGCGCCGCCTTTCAAGA
The DNA here is from genome assembly GCA_028869035.1 of Burkholderiales bacterium. Lineage (GTDB taxonomy): Bacteria > Pseudomonadota > Gammaproteobacteria > Burkholderiales > Burkholderiaceae_C > Hylemonella. The sequence goes on from JAGWTL010000312.1 coordinate 2,762, forward strand.
CGGCCGAGTTCGACATCCTCTTCGGCGAGGGCATCAGCCGCGAGGGCGAGATCATCGACATGGGCGTGAACGCCAAGATCATCGAGAAATCCGGCGCCTGGTACGCCTACAACGGCGAGAAGATCGGTCAGGGCCGCGACAACGCGCGCGAATTCCTGCGCGAAAACACGGATCTGGCGCACGAGATCGAGAACAAGGTGCGTGAATCCCTGGGCATTCCGCTGCTCAACGAAAGCGCGGAAGCCGTGGCCGGGTAAAACCAGAAGCGGGCAAGGAGAAGCGGGCCATGGCCGCGGCACGGTTGTCGTTCCAGCCCACGCTCAAGGGGCGGGCGCTGCGCCTGCTGAGCCAACGCGAGCACTCGCGGCGTGAGCTCGAGCGCAAGCTCCAGCCTCACGAGGAGGAGCCCGGCGCCCTGGCGCAGGCGCTCGACGAACTGCAGGCCCGGGGCTTTATCAGTGAGGAGCGGGTGGCCGAGTCGGTGCTGAACCGGCGCGTCAGCCGCCTCGGGGCGACTCGCATCCGTCAGGAGCTGCAGGACAAGGGGCTGGACGGCGAATTGATAGCGCGGGCCCTGTCCGGCCTCAAGGACAGCGAGTTGGCACGTGCGCGCGAAGTCTGGCAAAGAAAATTCGATGCCCTGCCGCAGACGCCCCAGGAGCGGGCGCGGCAGACGCGGTTTCTGCTGGCACGCGGCTTTGCTGGGGAGGTGGTGCGCCGTGTGCTGGGCGGCGATCCGGCCGACGAAGAAGCCTGATTACAAGCCCAGCATCAGCTTGAGGTTCTGTACCGCGGCGCCGCTGGCACCCTTGCCCAG
>JAGWTL010000313.1 GCA_028869035.1 Burkholderiales bacterium
GCACGCTCTTCTTGCGCACGGCCTGGCCCGGCATGATGAAGGTGCGGCCCACATAGCGGTTCTTCACGAAGCCCTCGCGGTAGGGCAGGCCCAGCAACTGGGCCAGCTGCATGGCGCTGGGACGGCTCGATTCGGGGATGGGAATGACCACGTCGATCTCGCTGGGCGGCACCGTGGAGATCACGCGCTTGGCCAGGGTCTCGCCCAGGTTCAGGCGCGCCTGGTAGACCGAGATGCCGTCCATGACCGAGTCGGGACGGGCCAGGTAGACGTATTCGAAGATGCAGGGGTGCAACTGCGGCAGGTCGGCGCATTGCAGGGCACTGACGCGGCCTTCCAGGTCCACGAACACGGCTTCGCCCGGGGCGATGTCGCGCTCGAACACATGGCCCGTGCCCTCGAGCACGACGGATTCGCTGGCCAGCATGACGGTGCCGTCCGGACTGCGGCCCATGCACAGCGGGCGGATGCCATAGGGGTCGCGGAAGGCCAGCACGCCATGGCCGGCGATCAGTGCGATGACGGAATAGGAACCACGCAGGCGCTTGTGCATCTGGCGCACGGCAACGAACACATCGCCCACGCGCAGCGGCTTGCCGCGCGTGGCCTTGTCCATCTCGTCGGCCAGCACGTTGAGCAGCACCTCGGAGTCGCTCTCGGTGTTGAGATGGCGATGATCGGTGTTGAACAGCTCGGCCTTGAGCGCCTGCGCATTGGTCAGGTTGCCGTTGTGCACCAGCACGATGCCGAAAGGTGCGTTCACGTAGAAGGGTTGGGCCTCTTCCTCGCTGTAGGCATTGCCCGCCGTCGGGTAGCGTGCCTGGCCCAGGCCGCAGTTGCCCGGCAGCGCGCGCATATTGCGGGTACGGAACACGTCCTTCACCATGCCCTTGGCCTTGTGCATGAAGAACTTGCGTTCCTGCTGGGTGACAATGCCGGCCGCATCCTGCCCGCGGTGCTGCAAGAGCAGCAGCGAGTCATAGATCAGCTGGTTGACGGGTGCGTTGCTGACAACGCCGACGATTCCACACATGGTTTCACTTCCAGTCGGGAGCGCACGGCCTGTCCGTGCGTCATCCGATCAATCAGGGCAAATACTTTCCCACACTCCGCGGCAGCACCGGCTTGAGCAGCTTGAGCGCCTCCACCGATATACGCGCCGCCTCGGCCTCACGCCACCAGACCTGGCTCTTCAAGGGCGACATCAGCACCAGCACGGTCAGCGCCAGCAGCAGGATGAGCCCGCGCAGCAGGCCGAAAACGCCACCCAGCACCCGGTCCACCGGGCGCAGGCCGGCCTGCTCGATCAATTTGGGCAGTACCCAGACCAGCAGGCCACCGAGAAACACCGCCGCCACAAAGACCAGCACAAAACCGGCGATGTGGCTCAGCGCCTCCGAGTTGCCGCCGATCGGCAGCTGGCGGCCGACGTCGGCGCCCAGCCATTGGGCCAGCACGAAGGCCAGCAGCCAGTTCAGCACCGACAGCACCTCGTAGACAAAACCACGCCACACGCCCAGGGCGATCGACGCCAGCAGGGCCGCGATGAAAATCCAGTCCAGTGCGCTCATGCCCATTCCTAGAGGCTCAGCACGGTGCCCGGCAGGTCGAGTTTCTTGAGCTTCTCCGCAACGCGCTCGGCCTCGGCCTTGCTGGCAAAAGGACCGGCCCGCACGCGGATGCGTTTGCCGTCCTTGGTTTCCACGGCCTGGGTGTAGTTCTTGAAACCGGCACGCTCGATCTTGCTGCGCGCGTCACGCGCGCGGTTTTCGTCGGCAAAGGAGCCGACCTGTACCACGTACCGGGTTTCGGCAGCCGGTCTGGTTTCGGTTTTTTTCGGCTCTGCCTTCGCTTCGGGCTTGGCGGCCTTGGGCTCGGGCTTGCTCTCGGCCTTGGCGACCGGCGCCGGTTTGACAGGCGCCGGTGTGGCCTCGGTGACCGGGCCTGAAGCGGAGGCGGTCGGTACGGTTTCGGACGCCGCGAGGGCCGGCGCAGGGGCTGCGGGCAGGCTCAGCGGCAACACCTTGTTCTTGTCGGGAATCTCGATGGGCAGGTCCACGGCGACGGGGCGGGGCTGCTTGTCCACCAGCAGGGGGAAACCGATGACCCCGATCAGCACCAGGATGGCCGAACCGATCAGCCGATTCTTGGCTCGACGGCGCAACACCTCCACGCTCTCGGGCTGCGCGGCGGGAGCGGTCTGATCGTCACCACCCTTGCGGAACTTGAAAAAGGCCATGAAGTCGGGACTCAGGTTTGGAGATGCTGGGCTTGAAGGCGCGGCACGCCTTCCTTCAGAACGCCACCGACCGTGTAGAACGATCCGAAGACCACGATTCTATCAGCGGGGTCCGCTTGGCGAAGAGCCGCGCCCAGGGCCAAGAGGGGGTCGGCAAAGAGCGCGGAGGTCCCGGCCACACGTGCATTCAGCGCCTGGCACTTGGCCTGCAGATCGGCCGCACTGGCCGCGCGGGGCGTGGGTAAATCACTGAAATACCAGCGGTCCACCAGGGGCATGATGCGCGCCAGCATGGGGGCCAGATCCTTGTCGGCCATGGCGCCGAAGACGGCATGCGTGGTCGGGAAATAGCCCATGGCGTCCAGGTTGGCGGTGAGCGCGGCCACCGAGTGCGGGTTGTGCGCCACGTCCAGCACCAGGGTGGGCTGGCCCGGGATGATCTGGAAACGCCCCGGCAGCTCCACGAAGGCCAGGCCGTTGCGCACGGCCTGGGCCGTCACGGGCAGTTGCTCGCGCAAGGCGCTCAGCGCGGCCAGCACGCCCGAGGCGTTGACCAGCTGGTTGGCGCCCCGCAGCGCCGGATAGGCCAGGCCGCTGTAACGGCGGCCCCGGCCGGCCCAGTTCCACTGCTGCTTGTCGCCCGAGCAATTGAAGTCGCGGCCGGCACGCCAGAGATCGGCATCGATGGCGGCCGCATGGTCCAGCACGCTCTGCGGCGGGATGGGGTCGCTGACCACCACGGGTCGGCCGGTGCGCATGATGCCGGCCTTCTCGCGGCCGATGCTTTCGCGGTCGGGGCCCAGCAGCTCCATGTGGTCCAGGTCGATGCTGGTGATGACGGCGCAGTCGGCGTCCAGGATGTTGACGGCATCGAGCCGCCCGCCCAGGCCCACTTCGAGGATGGCCACGTCCAGCCCGGCGCGGGCCATGCAGTCCAGGATAGCCAGGGTGGTGAACTCGAAATAGCTCAGGGATATCTCGCCGCCTGCAGTCCGGGCCTGCTCCACCCGTGCGAAGGCGGGCAGCAGTTCGTCGGCCTTCACCACACCCCCCCGCAGGCGCAGGCGCTCCTCGAAATGCACCAGATGCGGCGAGGTGTAGACGCCGGTGCGGTAGCCGGCCTGGCCCAGGATGGACTCCAGCATGGCGCAGGTCGAGCCCTTGCCGTTGGTACCGGCCACGGTGATGATGGGACAGTCGAAACGCAGGTCCATGCGCCCGGCCACGGCCTTGACGCGGTCCAGCCCCATGTCGATGGTCTTGGGATGCAGGCGCTCGCAGTGGGCCAGCCAGTCGCTCAGGGTGTTCATGCGCTTCGCTTCCTCATA
>JAGWTL010000314.1 GCA_028869035.1 Burkholderiales bacterium
CTGGTTCCGCTGGTTCAACGAGGTGCCGGTGCTGCTGCTGCTGGCCGCTGTTGTGCTGGTCGTGGTCAAGCCTTTCTGATCGGTACAGGGGCGCCATGTCGGTGCACAAGACCTCTGCCTGGCCCCTGAGCGGGGTCTATGTGGGGCTGGTGGTCTATGCCAGCCTCTATCCTTTTGCCGGTTGGCGCGACCAGGGGCCTTTGCCCTGGGGCTTTCTCATCGCACCCTGGCCGCACTACTGGACGGCCTTCGATTTCTTTTCCAATGTGCTGGGTTATGCCCCGCTGGGTTTTCTGCTGGCTCTGGGGGCCTTGCGGACCGGGCAGGGCCCCCGCGCCGTGCGGCTGGCGACGCTGGGCGCCGGCGTGCTCTCGTTGGTATTGGAGACCCTGCAGGGTTATCTGCCGGCGCGCGTGCCGTCCAACATCGACTTGCTGCTGAACCTGGGCGGAGCGTGGCTGGGGGCCGTGACGGCGACCCTGCTGGAAAAAATGGGCGCGATCGACCGCTGGACCCGTTTCCGGGAGCGTTGGTTCGTGCCTGATGCGCGTGGCGCCCTGGTGCTGCTGGCCTTGTGGCCCTTTGCCCTGTTGCTGCCGGTGTCCGTGCCGCTGGGCCTGGGCCAGGTCTTCGAGCGTGCAGAGGCCGGCCTGGCCGACTTGCTGCTCGACACACCGTTGCTGGAGTGGTTGCCGCTGCGCACGATGGAACTGCAGCCGCTGGTGCCCGGGGCAGAAATGAGTTGTGTCTTGCTGGGGGCACTGATTCCCTGCCTGCTGGGCTTCTGCGTCATTCCCTCGATGGCGCGGCGCGCGGGTTTTGTGCTGGCCGTCCTGGCGACGGCGATGGTGGCCACGCTGCTGTCGGCCACGCTGAGTTACGGGCCGGTGCATGCCTGGGCCTGGTTCAGCCTGCCGGTCAAGGCCGGCCTGGTGCTGGCGGGCGGCATCGCCCTGCTGCTGCTGCGAGCCCCCGCCCGCGTCTGTGCAGCCTTGTTGCTGCTGGGCCTGGGCCTGTACCTGGTTCTGATCAACCAGGCACCGGCCAGTCCCTACTTTGCCCACAATCTGCAGGTTTGGGAGCAGGGGCGTTTCATCCGTTTTCACGGGGTGGTCCAGTGGCTGGGCTGGTTTTGGCCCTATGCCGTGCTGCTGTATGTGCTGATCCGTGTTTGGAGCCTCAGCGACCTGGACAGGGCAGCCCCTAAAATTCAGCCATGAGCACCGATACCACCCCCGAGGCCCCCGCCACTTATTACCAGCGGCACGTCTTTTTCTGTCTCAACCAGCGCCCCGCAGGCGAGTCCTGCTGCGCCAATCACCAGGCCGAGGCGGCCTTCGAGCGTTGCAAGTCCCAGGTCAAGGCCGCCGGCCTGGCCGGGCCCGGCCAGGTGCGCGTGAACCGCGCCGGTTGCCTGGACCGCTGTGCCGGCGGCCCGGTGGCTGTGGTGTACCCGGAGGCGGTCTGGTACTCCTATGTGGATCTGGCCGATATCGACGAGATCGTTGAATCGCATCTCAAGAACGGTCAGGTGGTCGAGCGTCTGCTGACGCCGTCGCACCTGGGGCGCTGACATGAACTCGCAGACCGAGCGCCTGCAGGTGGCGGGCCTGGCAGGCCGTATCGAAGTGCTGCGTGACGCGCCCGCGGAGGGGGTCAGCCCGCGCGGCGTGGCTGTCATTGCCCATCCGCACCCGCTGTTTGGCGGCACCATGGACAACAAGGTGGTGCAGACCTTGGCGCGTGCTTTCGTGCAATGCGGCTGGTCGGCTCTGCGCTTCAATTTCCGTGGTGTCGGGGCCACCGAAGGTATGCACGACGAAGGCCGGGGTGAGACCGAGGATTTTCTGGCGGTGGTGCAGCAGTGCGCCGCTGAAGGCCCGCTCGCGTTGGCTGGTTTTTCCTTTGGGTCCTTTGTCATGAGTCGCACCCTGGGTGCGCTGTGGCCCTCGCGCCAGATCGACAGGCTGGTGTTCGTCGGGGCAGCGGCCAGCCGCTTCCAGGTGGCCCAGGTGCCGCAGGAATTGCACGGACACACCCTCGTGATCCATGGCGAGCACGACGACACCGTGCCGCTGGCGGCTGTGATGGACTGGGCCCGTCCCCAGGTGCTGCCGGTGACGGTGGTGCCCGGCGGCAGCCATTTTTTCCACGGGCAACTGCCCCTGCTCAGGAGCCTGGTGGTGCGCCACCTCTGTGCATCGTGATGAAGAAACTCCTGGTTTCCCTGGCGGCTGCATGTGGCCTGTTCTGGGGCGGCGCCTGGGCTCAGAACATGCCGCAGCCCCCCGAAATCGCCGCCCGCGCCTATTTGCTGCTGGACCTGACGAGTGACCAGCAACTGGCTGCCAAGGAGGCCGACGCACCGGTCCCGCCGGCCTCCCTGACCAAGCTGATGACCGCGTATCTGGTGTTCGATGCGCTGCGCGTGGGTCGGCTGGATCTGCAGCAGACGTTGCCGGTCAGCGAGCGCGCCAGGCGGCAGCCGGGGTCGCGCATGTTCCTTGAGGCTGGCATGAAGGTGCCGGTGGAGGATCTGATCAAGGGACTGCTGGTGCAGTCGGGCAATGACGCCGCGATGACGCTGGCCGAGGGCGCCGCCGGCAGCGAGGAGCGTTTTGTCCAGCTGATGAACGAGCAGGCCCAGGCCCTGGGAATGAAGGCGACCCGCTTCGTCAACCCGACCGGCCTGTCCCAGGCCGGGCAGCAGAGCACGGCGCGCGACCTGGCCACGCTGGCCACGCGGCTGCTGCGCGACTTCCCGGACCGGGCCCGCTTTCATGCCATACGCAAGTACCACTACGAGGGCACCCCGGCGGCCAACGACAGCAACCGCAACCTGCTGCTGTTTCGCGATCCCTCGGTCGACGGCCTGAAGACCGGCCACACCGAGGCGGCCGGTTATTGCCTGATTGCCACGGCGCAGCGCGAGTTCCCCCATCTGGGGTCGGCCGGCGCGCCCGGCGCCCGGCGCCTGTTGGCCGTCGTGCTGGGGGCCGACAGCGAGAACGCGCGCGCCACCGAAACCCAGAAGCTGCTGAACTGGGGCTTTACCGCTTTCGAGGCGGTCAAGTTGTTCGAAGCCAACCAGCCGGTGCTCACCCCGGCGGTCTGGAAGGGTCAGTCGGGCCAGATTCGCCTGGGGCGCCCCCAAGCCGTGGTGGTGACCGTGCCGACCGGACAAGCCAGCCGGCTGCACACCCAGGCCTCGCGCCCCGACCCCCTGGTTGCGCCGCTCAAAAAAGGCCAGACCAGCGGCACTCTGAAAATACTAATAGGTGAGTACACGCTTATTAATTATCCGTTGCTCACACTGGAGTCAGTCGATGAGGCGGGTCTGATCGGCCGGGCCTGGGATGCCTTCAGACTCTGGGTCCAGTAGTCCCGGTCGATTCTTTAGGGCTCCTTCGGCTGGCGGTTGAGTCCGGGCGAGTCATTGCGGGCTGGGGGTCGACCTGATACACTCGAAGGCTTTTCGGAATTTCCGAAGGGTTTCACGTTTTCGTTTTTATCAAACGTTGAGGGACGTTTTTAAATGCCAACCATTAACCAGCTAGTGCGTC